>CAYUBC010000357.1:0-4716 GCA_964442885.1 uncultured bacterium
TGACCAAGGGTAAAGTTACGCTGGCCAGTATCCGTTGAGAGGGTGACAATGCGGGCTGGGGACTGGGCCGGGGCCACCTGGGCAGGCCGCACCCAGGCTTCCACCGTCAGCGCTTGGGTACGCTGAATTTCCTGACTTAGGCGGGTGGCCGGCCCAGCAGTGGCCAGCAGACTGGACTGCCGCAACCCTATGCCTCGGCCCTGGGGCAGGCGCTCGATGGCACCCCGTTCCAGGTTTAGATCCAGAGCAGGCTGGAGCCCAGACTGATCGCGGATGGTGTTGCCAGCCCCCTCGCGGAAGTCGTAGGCCGCCTGGAGCCCAGCCAGAATTCGGGCAGACACCACCACCGTCACCTGGTCACGCCCGGTGAGGCGGCCATCGCTAGCGCTCAGCTCCAGCACATAGGTGCCCGCTTGGGGAAACTGCGCCTGGGTGGTGGCGCTGTCGGGGTTAGCCAAAACCGCCGGGGCAGGGCCGCTGAGTTGTACCCAGCGACTGGTGATGGTTGGTGTAGGCAGCCCTTCATCCTGCACCGTGCCGCTGAGGGTGGCGATCGCCGCCTGGGCACTACTTGCCCCAGCCGTTTGCACTGGTAGGGTCAGGACTTGATCGGCCCCGGCGTTGACCACCGGCGGCTGGTTGACGCGGATAGTGACCTCATCGTGGCTGGCGATCGCCCCATCGTTCGCCGTCAGGCGCAGCACGTACTCCCCGCCCTGGGAGAACTGAGCCGTTGTGAAGTCGCTACTGGGGGTCGAGAAGGTGACGGTGCCAGGGCCACTCACCTGACTCCAGGCCAGAGTCAGACGACCGGGCTGAGTGGGGAAGCCGTCATCGCTGACGGTGCCATCCAGTTCGGCCAGGGCCGGTAGGTCAATGCTCTGGTCGGGGCCAGCCTCTACCACCGGGGCCTGGTTGGCGGTGATGCTCACCTCGCGACGGGTAGACAGTTCGCCCGTGCTAACGGTGAGGCGCAGGGTGTAGTCACCGCTGGCGCTGAAGGTGGCTGTGGTAGTTGGCGACTGAGCATCGGCAAAGGTGGCGGTGCCAGGGCCGCTGACCAAACTCCACTGGCTAGTCACAGTCCCGGCGGGATCGGCCAGGCCGGTATCGACAATCTCACCCTGGAGGGTAGCGGCGGTTGGTAGGGTGACCAGGGACGGCGCACTGACCCGTAGAGTGGGCGCAGTGTTGGCGTGTACCGTGACATCGGCCACGGTGGTGAGCAGGCCGTTGCTGGCCGTGAGCCGCAGCCCGTAGGTGCCGCTGGCCGAGAACTGAGCCGTGGGGCTGGCCAGGGTGGGGGCGTTAAAGGACACGGTGCCCGGCCCGCTCTGCTGGCTCCAGAGCAGGGTGAGCCGTCCTTGCTGGGGGCTGCCCAGACCGCTGTCTACCTCGGCGCTGAGCCGGGCTCGATTCGGCAGTTGCACCACTATAGACTCAGCCATCGTAATCACAGGGGCATGGTTGACGATGACGGTAACCTCATCGCTGATGGACTGGACATCGTCGCCAACGGTGAGCCGCAGCGTATAGACCCCAGCCACCTTGAAGGGCTGACCATCTTCGTTGGTGCCGGGTTCGACGAAGCTCACTGTGGTCGCCAGGCTAGTGGGGTCGCTAAAGGTGACGGGTGACGGGCCGCTGGGCTGGCTCCACAGCACCGAAAGCTGGTTACTGAGCAGGCGATCGTCCACGACTGACCCCGTTAGAGAGACCGTGCCCGGCAGGTTCACGACCTGGTCGGCCCCGGCGGAAATCACCGGGGTGAGATTGGCATCGGCCCCCACCTCGAAGTTGGTGTTGACCTCAGCCGGGGTGAGGGCGCGGTTGTACAGGGCAACTAAGTGAAAGTCGCCCAGCCAGGCCCGATCAGGCCGGAGCTGATCCCCCAGCTCATTGCCCAGGGCTAGGGCAAAGCCCTCATCCCAGTTAGCCAGGTTGCCGCTGATTATGCGTCTGGCAACCTCCTGCCCGTTGATGTATAGACGAGTCAGGCCGCTGGCGTCACGGGTGCAGAGGACATGGGTGAGGGTGCCGGGAATGATGGTGCCGCCCGCAAAGGCGCGATCGCTGGCGTTCTCGTTCGTTTCGCTAGTGCGTATGCCCAGGTGAAACTGGCCACCCGCCTGCCCCAGGATCAGATTGCGGCGGTTGGCTCCACCAGAGAGGGTGAGAATGCGGCCCAGGCCCGGCTGACTGGCCTGGCTGGGGTTAATCCAGGCTTCCAGGGTAAATTCCCCACTGGCTTTGATGGCCTGGATTAAGCGACTCGCGTTAGCGCTGGTGAGGCGAGCCGGTTCCTTCAGGGCCAGGGCAACAGGGATGGGGCTCCCAGGCGTGGGCACGACCGCTGGATTGCCAGTGATAGTCAGATCCAACGGAATGCCTACCCCGGCGACATCTCGCACAGTGCCGCCACCGTTGTCGCCACCGTTATCGCCACTGTCGGCGAAGCTGTAGAGGGCTTGCAGGCTGCGAGTAATGCGGGCTCCCACCAGCACTTGCAGGTCATCGCTGTGGCTGAGGACGCCGCTGGCGGTGGTGGTTTCTGCCGTCAGCCGCAGCAGGTAGACACCGCTGGCGGTAAAGCTGGCGCGGGTGCGCAGGGCCGCCGCATTGTCGAAGCTGACCACGCCGGGGCCGCTAATCACCTCCCAGCGGGTGATGAGGGGCTGTCCCTGACGTTCGCCACGCCCATCTCGCAGCAGTTCGCCGCGCAGTTCCAGGGGTTCCCGGAAGCCGATTTCCTGGTCGTCACCGGCCCGCACGACTGGCGACTGGTTGACCAGAACGCTAAGGGTTTCGGTGGTGGATAGACTGCCATCGCTAGCCGTGAGGGAGAGCTGGTAGCGGCCAATCTGGCTGAAGCTGGCGGTGGTGACTGGGCTATGGGGGTCGGCAAAGGTCACGGTGGTCCCGGCCGGAGCCGCCTCTACCGCCCAGGTAACAAAAATGGCGTCAGCCGAGAGCCGGTCGTCGGCCACAGAACCAGGTAGGGTGGCTTGAACCGTGGCCTCCTCCAGCCGCAGAGTTTGGCTGCGGCCCACCCGCACCACAGGTGGTTGGTTGGGGGCACGCTCTCCCTCAAGCAGGGCGGTGAGTTCGGCGCTGTCGGCCAGGCTGGTGGCCTCAGTAACGCCGTAGAACAACTGCATAAACTCGGTGATGGTGGCCACGTGGGGCTGGAGTTCGGGCATAAAGGTTGCGATGGTGTTGCGCACGGCGCGGGAGAACGCGCCAAAGTCATCTACCTTGTCGGCCACAAAGGGATCCAGCCGCTTGATTAGCTCAAAGTTGCTGTCGATGCTCAGCTCCCGCAGGGTGGTTTCCAGCGCCGGTAGCGGGCGGGTTGTGCCAATCGGCGGCAGCACCCGGCTAACGAAGGTGACCCGGTGGAAGATTCGCCAGCAGGGCGGTTTGGTGCTGGCGGTCTGGTTGGCATCGCGCAGGCCGCGCAGGGCAAGGGCGTTGGCATCGGTGCTTTGCTCTAGCCAGATGGGATCCACTACCTGGCTAAAGAAATGGTCGAAGTGGTCGGGCTGGGGCTCCAGGTAGAAGGTCATGAATCGGTAGGCGTCCACCTTGCCGGGATGGCGCAGAGCCTTGGGGGTGAGGGGGGTGCTGCGGTCAAACAGCACATCCCCTGCCGCATCCCGCAGGAACACATCGCGTTCTACCTTATCGACGCTGACATCGACAGAGAAAGAATTCTCCGATTGAATGCTCTTGTTGGCCTGCACATTCAGCCGTCCGCCAAACAGCGCCTCGAAGCCAACTTTGAAGCCTACGTTACTAATCGCGACATTCAGGTCAGCAAAAATTCCAGCCGTGCCCTTAAAGGCGTAGGAGCCGCCGTAGCTTTCCTGGAGCACATCCATGGTTTCCTGAGTTTCGGCAAACAGGCCGCCGTCTGCCGTCCACACGTAGGTGTTGGCCAGGTTGCGCTTCTCCAGGCGGGGCAGGTTGGTGATTACGTCTTCACTGCCCAGGTCACCGGGTTGGCCAAACAACACGTTTTGCCGCCGACCTACGGCCCCAGCGTCGTACTGGTCGTAGTAGGCCCGTACCCGCTCCTCTTCCCGCTGGATGCGTTGCTTCAGGGCGAAGGCTTCGACGGGTTTGTAGAAGCTGATGTCGTTAGTGAAGGTAAGGGCGTTGGGATAGTCGGGGTCGGGGTTGAAGCCGACCTTGCCATCCAGGCTGCCCTGCTTGGTGTATCGGGGGTTGATGGGGAAGTTGATGATGTTGCGATCGGGCGGAATGTCGGGGTTGGGGCGCATTTGGTAGGACACCAGGGCGCTGTTGTGTTTCAGCCTGAGGGCAAACACATCGGCGGTTTGCGATTGCACCAGGGCAAAGCCGATATTTTCCGGGATGAAGCGCCGTCCCACATCCTCAAAGGCCACCTCGTCGGGCGGTTCCACAAAGCCTTGAAGCTGCTGCTTGCTGGAGAGGTTGGTGGTCAGCCCCAGGCTGGTGCTACCCGAACTGAGCCAGCCCAGGGAATGCTCAAACTTGCCCTTGATGCCAAAGGCACCGCTGGCGTCGGCCACGGTTAGTTCCAGGCCAATACCGGCGCTGGCAACGGCTTTGGTGAGCAGCCCCAGGGTGAAGTCAAAGCTAGAGTCGAAGCCGCTTTCCTTCTCCGCCGAGAAGGTGAAGTTGGTCTTGCTGGCCTGCTTGAGTTCCACGGAGCTGGCCCCGTTGTAGTCG
>CAYUBC010000358.1:0-3156 GCA_964442885.1 uncultured bacterium
AGCGCTGGGCGTTCTGGCCCTCGTGGGTGTAGTCCATCTCCTCGAAGATGCGCTCGCCAAATTCGTCCATAATGGCGACCAGGTCGCTGCGAATTTGGCCAATGCGGCGGGTGGCAAACTGGGCCAGCCGCCGCAGAATGTAGAGATCCAGGGTAATACGCCCGGCCAAACCGGGACGCTGCACCTTAACGGCCACGGTTTCGCCGGTTTTGAGCCGTCCTTTGTAGACCTGCCCCAGGGAAGCTGCCGCTACTGGGTTAGGCGAAAGTTCGGCGTAGATGGCGTCGGGGGGCGCACCCAGCTCAGTTTCAATGAAGTGGAAGGCAATGTCGTTGGGGAAGGGGGGCAGTTGATCCTGCAGCCGGGTTAGCTCTTCCAAAAACAAGGGCGGTACCAGGTCAGGTCGGGTGGAAAGAGCCTGGCCAATTTTGATGTAAGCTGGCCCCAGGTTGGTCAGCATTTCCCGCAGTTGGGTGGCGCGCTGTTGCTCCTTCTCGGCGGTGCGACCCAGGCGACGATCCAACCAGAGTTGAAAGTAAAAGTTGACCAGAGGAAAGAAAATCCCCACAAACCGGGCAATCACCTGAAACGGGCGCTTCCCGTAGTACCTGGTAATGGCCTCTGGGCTGTAGCCCTGCCCCTCAAAGGGATCTTGACGATTGGGCTGGGGGCTGGATGAAAACTCTGGTGCGGCGGCATCTACACCGGAGATAGGCACTACGTCAGCTACGGCTTCACTGGTAACTGTGATCGCTTCAGCATCCAGGGTCAGCGAGCCAGGGTTGACCTCTGCCGACAGCGTCATGTCTTGAGCCAAATTAGAAGCCATAGTAAGTCCAAAGCTAGAGGCTAGCGATCGCGGGGCCAAAATATTAAACCAAAACCTGTTCCCGTAAACTATTGTAACGGTGGGTGGGTGGAGCTTGGAGTGTAGAGTTCCTCACTCCAGCGGAAGGAACCCACCCAACAGTATGGAGAATAAGGGATTGTCGAGACTGTGAGGTGAGGTAAGATTCGCCTGTACTAAAATGAGGGGTCAACTCCGGTCGTTTGTATGCTGACTGCGCTGCGCATCGAAAACTTTGCCCTGGTGGATTATCTAGAGCTGAACCTGCAGAGCGGCCTGACGGTGCTGACCGGGGAAACCGGGGCAGGTAAATCCATCATTTTGGATGCCATTGATGCGGTGCTGGGCGGCAAGGTGAGTCAGCGGTTAGTGCGCTCTGGTAGCCAGAAGGCGGTGCTGGAGGCCTCCTTTGCCCAGTCGGCGGCGCTGCAGCGCTGGCTGGTAGACCAGGAGTTACCCACCACCGAGGCCGCCCTGGTCTGCAAGCGAGAAATTACCCTGGGCAAGGCGTCGGTACGCAGTCGCTCGTTTTTAAACGGCAGCCCCGTCACCAAGGCCCAGCTCGAAGCCCTGCGGCAGCGGCTGGTGGAAATTACCGCCCAGGGGCAAACCGTACAAATTGGCTCCGCAGAGCGCCAGCGGGAATGGCTGGATGGCTTTGGTGGTGGGCCGCTGATGGAGCAACGCCAGCGGGTAGCTGAAACCCATGAGGTGGCTGTGCAGGCTAAACGGCGGCTGGAGGCAAGGCGGCGAGCAGAGCAAGAGCGCCGCGATCAGCTCGATTTGCTTCAGCTCCATCAGCAGGACCTGGCCCAGGCCAGTTTGGACGACCCCAACGAACTCGACCACCTCGGCCAGGAACAGCAGCGGTTAAACCACAGTGTGGAGCTACAGCAAAACAGCTACCAGGTCTACCAAATTCTCTACGAGAGCGAGGCCGGGGCCGGAGCCTGTGCCGACCTGCTGGGCAAGGCCGAGGGCATTTTGGCCGATATGGAGCGCTACGACCCTGACATCACCCCAATTCTGGCCCTGGTGAGCGAAGCCCTGACCCAGGTAGAAGAGGCAGGCCGCGCCATCAACGCCTACGGAGCCAGCGTTGAGGCCGATCCGCAACGGCTAGAGGACGTGGAAGAGCGCCTGCGGCAGCTCAAGGGGCTGTGCCGCAAGTATGGCCGCCCGCTGCCTGAATTAATCGCCTACCGTGACCAAATCCAGACAACCCTGGCGGAGCTATCCGGAGAGGGGCAGTCGGTGGCAGCCCTGGAAGCGGAATTTCAGAGTTGCCAGCAAGCTCTTGTCGCTGCCTGTGCAACGCTAACCCAGCTACGCCAGGAAGCAGCGCAGGGCCTGGAAGCACGGCTGATTAGCGAACTCAAGCCCCTGGCTATGGATCGGGTGCAGTTTCAGGTAGATTTGCGCCCGGTGGCCCCTGGCCCCACTGGGGCGGATAAAATTCAGTTTCTGTTTAGCCCCAACCCTGGGGAACCCCTGCAACCGCTGGCCCAAACAGCCTCTGGCGGTGAAATGAGCCGCTTTCTGCTGGCCCTGAAGGCCTGCTTCTCCCAGGTGGATGCGGTGGATACGATGATCTTTGACGAAATTGATGTGGGCGTGTCGGGGCGAGTGGCCCAGGCGATCGCCGAAAAACTCCTCCATCTAGGGCAGCAGCACCAGGTACTCTGCGTTACCCACCAGCCCATGGTGGCCGCCCTGGCCGATAGCCACTTCCGAGTCGGCAAGCAGGTCATCGACTCAGACACCGACTCAGACACCGTGCGCACCGTGGTGCGCGTCAGCCCCCTCTCCCTGGCCGAACGCCGCGAAGAACTGGCCCAACTGGCGGGAGGCGCTACCCATCAGGAATCCCTCTCCTTTGCCGATGCCCTGCTGACCCAGGCCAAGGGAATTCGCAAAAAGCTGTAAAGCTGGCTTTTGTGGGGCAATCCCCTTAAGCTAGCGGTGGTTTATGGACGTATTGATTAGACCACAGGCTCCCTGCTATGGATTTACTACTGGTTACCGAACCTATTTTGAAAGACCCCAGCCTGGAAGCTAACCTGCGCCAGTTTTGTCTGGTGCTGTCGGTGTCTCTGGGGGTAGCGACATTGTCGAGAATGTTCAGCCTGCTGCGAAATATTCCCTACACGCTGCTGCTATTGCTGGTTGGCCTGGGGCTGGCGGTGCTGGATGTGCGCCTGATCAACCTTTCCCCAGAGCTGATTCTATTCATCTTTCTGCCGCCGCTACTGCTCTGGTTCTTTTGATAACAGGAACAAGTGCTATTTTAAGAGGTAATAATTCGGCTT
>CAYUBC010000358.1:3166-4024 GCA_964442885.1 uncultured bacterium
AACCTCAACTGGAAGAAACTCAAGCAGTACGCTGTGCCCGTTGGGCTGTATGCCGTGGTGGGCGTGGTGATTTGTATCATGATCCTGGTGTTTGGTCTGCAAGCTCTGGCGGGGGTATCCCTGGCTACGGCGCTGCTGGTGGGGGCCAGCCTGGCGGCAACGGATCCGGTGTCGGTGGTGGCCTTATTTCGGGAGCTAGGGGTCGATAAAAAGCTAACCACCGTGATGGAAGGCGAAAGCCTGTTTAACGACGGGGTCGCGGTAGTGGCCTTTAATTTGCTGCTGGGCATCGCCCTGGGCCTGGAGCAGTTTGACATAACGGTGACCCTGGCCCGGTTTCTGGTGTTTGTGGGCATTGGTGCCAGTGTCGGCGGGCTAATTGGGTTTGGGCTTTCCTTTTTGACCCAGCGGTTTGACATTCCCCTGGTAGAACAATCCCTGACGCTGGTGTCGGCCTACGGCACCTACCTGGTAGCAGAGGAACTAGGCGGTTCTGGGGTAATTGCGGTCGTCACCACAGGGCTGATTCTGGGCAACTTTGGTTCGCGCATTGGTATGAACCCCCGCACTCGGCTAGTCGTGTCAGAATTTTGGGAGTTTGTCTCTTTTTTCATCAACTCCATCGTGTTTTTGTTGATTGGCGACCAGGTCAGGTTTGATGGCCTGCTCGATGAACTTGGCACGATTCTGGTAGCGATTGGGTTAATGCTGGCGGCCCGGGCCATCAGTACCTTTGGCCTGGGTGCGCTCAGCAACGCGATCGCTGGGGAAGAGGCGAACCTATCCCTAGCTAGCCAAACGGTGCTGTGGTGGGGTGGTCTGCGCGGCTCTGTGTCGGTGGCCCTGGCCCTGAGCGTG
>CAYUBC010000358.1:4034-4705 GCA_964442885.1 uncultured bacterium
GTGCCAACCCTGCTCAGCGAACGTCAGGAGATTATTTCCATCGTATTTGGGGTGATGCTGTTCACGCTGCTTGTCCAGGGATTGACAACTAAGCCCCTGCTGGAGAGACTGGGCCTCCTAGGCGACCAACCCCTGCGAGTGGAATATCAACAAATGACCGCTCACCGGGTAGCTCTGACGCGCGTAATGCAGCGCCTGGAAGCGATCAAAGCGAACCAGGAGTTTGACCCGGAGTTTGTGGGCTATCAAATGTCTCTGGTTAACGGGCAACTGGATGAAGTAAAAGAAAAAATGGCCGCCCTGGAGGTTCAGAATGCGGGTATCCGAGAGTATGCGGTTGACCAACTGCGAGAAGAGTTACTGGCCATCGAAGCCGACACCTATGCCGAGTTCATCCGGTCTGGACAGTTGAAGGAGGAGCTTACCCCGCTACTGGACACTGTTCTGCCCGACCGCCTTGGAGAAATGGTCTAGCCTGGCGTTTGGCCAGAACTACGATGCTCAGGGGATGCGACATCGACCGCCGCCAGCTAATCCTCCACCCAGCCATCTGACCAGGCACATCTGTTGCCCCCCTGGCTTTTTAACGGTAGCCAGTCAGATGATGTGGCGGGCTTGAAAATAGAGGCATGGTGGGAGGGCGCAGTTTTTATCAGTCTTTAAAGGGTCAT
>CAYUBC010000359.1:0-4702 GCA_964442885.1 uncultured bacterium
CCACGGTATAGCCCAGCCCCACAAAAATATCGACAATGCGGTCAATAATGCTGTTGATCGGGTGAATGCGGCCCTGGGCTGCAAACACGCCCGGCATGGTTACATCCAGGGTTTCAGCCCCTAGCTGAGCTTCAATTTTGGCGGCTTCCAGAGCCGACTTTGACTGCTCTAGCTGACTCTGGATAACGTCCTTAACCTCGTTAGCCAGGGCACCAATGCGGGGGCGTTCTGCCGCCGACAGCTTGCCCATTGCTCCCAGCACCTTAGAGAGCTGGCCTTTCTTACCGAGATAGCCCACGCGGAGCTGTTCCAGCTCGTCCAGGGTAGCAGCAGCAGCAATCGCATCCTGGGCGGCGGTCTTGAGGGCCAGCAAATCGGTTTCTAAACTGGTGGGGGCGGTGGTCATCCTAACGTACAAACTTGGGACTACAAATAAACTGACCCGCTGATCAGCGCGACATGGCTCAAGCAATAGTTAAAGACAGATTGGAATCTGCTCAGTATGCTTAAGCTTTGACTATTCTAGTGCCGCATGGGGCAAGTCATGAACATTCTAGTGAGTAATGATGACGGTATCTTTGCATTAGGAATGCGAACGCTGGCCACTACCCTGGCGGAGGCGGGGCATCAGGTCACGGTGGTTTGCCCAGATCGGGAGCGCTCCGCCACGGGGCACGGCCTGACGATGCATAAACCCATCCGCGCCGAAGCTATTGAAGAGGTCTTTCCCCCTCAAATCCACGCCTGGAGTTGTTCAGGCACGCCCTCAGATTGTGTGAAGCTAGCCCTGGGCGCGCTGATGGATAGCTTTCCCGATGTAGTGGTTTCCGGCATTAACCACGGAGCCAACCTGGGCACCGATGTACTCTACTCCGGTACCGTATCAGCGGCCATGGAGGGGGCGATGGAGGGAATCCCAGCCATTGCCGTGAGCTTAACCAGCTTTACCCAGCGCAGTTTTGCCCCAGCAGCAGCGTATATTCGCGATCTTTTGGCCAGTGAGGGGCTGTTTTCTCTGCCTAAGTCGCTGCTGCTCAACGTCAATGTGCCAGCTCTGGCCGGGGCGGATATCAAAGGCGCAAAGCTGACCCGGCAGGGCATTCGGCGCTACTTTGACCAATTTGAGCGCCGCCTTGACCCCCGTGGCAAAACCTACTACTGGCTAGCCGGGGAGGTACTTGAGGATGCCGAAGATCCCATGACTACCCAGAGCTGGCCTGCTGCGGTGCAGGCCGTTTTAGCCACCGTGCCCACGGATGTTCAGGCGATCCGAGAGGGCTACATTTCCATCACGCCGTTGCAGCACAACCTAACCGCCATTGACGGGCTCAGCGCCCTGACCCAGTGGACACCGCCCCACCCACCCGGCTAGGCAACCAGAGCCTGCATGGGCAGGCCTACGTTACCCGGTACCACAGGGCTATTACATACCAGTCCAGGGGGATGAGCCTGGGACTATAGCCAGAACTAAGACTTCTAATTATTACAGGATGGTTAATCCAATGCTTAACTCGGTGAGAGATGACCTAAGCCAGGGCATCCTAACCATAAAATAGTAGACAGTTAGGATGAATGGGATTGTTCTGAACTGTAACTATTATTCTGCGTTGCTAATTCGTTAGCGGATGTAGCTACCACCGGCCAGATACCTGGGATAAGCGTTCAGTGCGGCCCCTGAGGAGATGGCTAACAACCCCTGACCACAGCCCTAAAAGTTAATTACTATGGGAAGAATCTTGACTATATCGATCCTCGCCATTACAGGTGATCCCCCCATTACAGGGTGTTTGTTTTCCGCCCGCGTCCGATTTGGTGTGTAAAGACTCATGACCGAGCTAAACCCGCAGTTTTTAGTCAGGTTTTGGGGGGTTCGGGGCAGCATTGCCTGTCCAGGGTCACACACGGTGCGCTATGGCGGCAACACCTCCTGTGTGGAGATGCGGGTAGGGGGGCAGCGGCTCATTTTTGATGGGGGCACCGGCCTTAGGGAACTGGGCGTTTCCTTGCTGGGCGACATGCCCTTGGAAGCCAACATGTTTTTTACCCACTCCCACTGGGATCACATTCAAGGATTTCCGTTTTTTGTACCGGCCTTTGTAAAGGGCAATCGGTTTAATATCTACGGTGCCGTTGCTCCTAACGGGTCTACCATTGAGCAGCGCCTCAACGACCAAATGCTCCATCCCAACTTTCCGGTGCCGTTGCAGGTGATGGGGGCTGACCTCAAGTTTTGCGATATAGACATCGGTGAAACGGTTCGCATTGGCGAGATCAGCATCGAGAATGCGCTGCTCAATCATCCCGGCGAAGCGGTTGGCTACCGGGTTACCTACCAGGGCAAAACCGCCGCTTACATTACCGATACTGAGCATCGTCCGGGTGGTCTGGATCACAACGTTGTACAGTTGGCCCACCAGGCCGATGTGATGATCTACGATTCCACGTACACCGACGCCGAATACTACGACCCTAAAGCCAGCAAAGTGGGTTGGGGCCACTCCACCTGGCAAGAGGCCGTTAAAGTGGCCAAGGCGGCTGAGGTTAAAACCCTAGTGATTTTCCATCACGACCCCTCCCACGACGATGATTTTATGGATCAAGTCGCGGCAGATGCTAAGGCGGCCTTTGCCAATAGTGTGGTGGCTAAGGAGGGGTTGATCCTGGATCTGGCCAACATTGCTCAACCGGCCTTCCTCTCAATGCCCTAGGGCCGAAAGTGTAAAGATGTGTGAAAATGTGAGGCGTGTGGATTACGTCGTCATTGACCACGGCTATTACTCCAACGGCGATCGCCCTGGGGAATTTTGACGGTGTCCACCTGGGGCATCAGGCGGTGATCAAGCAGGTACTACCGGATCCAACACCACCCCAACTATCCCTTCAAATGCCCCTAGACTCAGCGGTAGCACCTGGCCCCCCACCGTTGCCAGCGACTCCTTTGCAAGGCTTCAGCCAGCGGCTAGGGCTGAGCCCAGAACAAGCCCGGTCTACTGCGGGCCTGACCCGGTATGCCAGTCGCGGTTTGGCTACCCCGGTGCCCACGGTGATGACCTTTTTCCCTCACCCCCAGGAGTTTTTCTCAGGCCGTTCTCGCCCCTTGCTGACGCCCCTGACGGAAAAAGCCGCCCAGATTAGTCGCCTGGGTGTTGGTCAACTGGTGCTGCTGCCCTTCAATGCTGCCCTGGCTGAGCTCTCCCCGGAAGCCTTTGTTGAGACGTTATTAGTTAAACAGCTTAGGGCAAAGCACATTAGTGTCGGTAAAGACTTCTGCTTCGGCAAAAATCGCCAGGGCACGGTGGATGACCTGAAAATCCTGGCTCAGCGTTACGATGTTACGGTGCACGTTGCTTCCTTTGTGAACTTGGGCTCAGAGCGGATCAGCAGTTCTCGGATTCGCGCCGCCCTTACCGAGGCCGACTTAACCACCGCCGAGAGTCTCCTGGGTCGGCCCTACAGCCTCTCAGGGCGGGTAGTGCAGGGGCAGCAGTTGGGGCGCGTGTTGGGGTTTCCTACCGCCAACTTGAGCGTGCCGCCGGATAAGTTCTTGCCCTGCTATGGGGTCTACAGCGTTTGGGTGCAGGGAGCAGCGACAATTCCGGGGCAAGCTCTGCCTGGAGTGATGAACCTTGGCCTCAGGCCCACAGTGGATGGGCTAAGACCTACCGTAGAAGTGCATCTGCTGCACTGGTCTGGCGATTTGTACGGTAAAACCCTCCAGGTTTTCCTCCAGCACTATGTGCGGCCTGAGCAAAAGTTTGAGTCTCTGGATGCTCTAAAGACTCAAATTCACCAGGATTGCCAAGTTGCTCTGACCTCCCTGACCAAAGCCCCCGTGGGCAATTTGAGCTAGGCAGGGCATGATAAGCCTAAATCTAATACGAGCTACGGGCATGCGTGAGCGGATTGAAACCCTCGTTCAAAATCTCAACAAAACCATAGTTGGCAAGTCAGAGGCGATTCGCCTAGTATTGGTGGCCTTATTTTCCGGCGGCCATGCGCTGTTGGAGGATGTCCCAGGGGTGGGGAAAACGCTGTTAGCCAAATCTCTGGCCCGCTGCATTGACGGTAGCTTTCAGCGCATTCAGTGCACCCCTGACCTGCTGCCAACGGATGTCACTGGCACTAACATCTGGAATCCCAGCACGGGGGAATTTCAGTTTATGCCGGGGCCAGTCTTTGCCAACATTCTGCTGGCCGATGAAATTAACCGGGCAACGCCGCGCACCCAGTCGGCCCTGCTAGAGGTGATGGAAGCGCACAAGGTCACCACTGATGGGGTATCGCGCCCGGTGCCCGATCCGTTTTTTGTGATTGCCACCCAAAACCCGGTGGAATATCACGGTACCTTTCCCCTGCCTGAGGCCCAGATGGATCGGTTCGCGCTGTCCTTTAGCCTGGGCTACCCCACCGAAGCCGAAGAAATGAGTATGCTTCAGCGCCTAGGGCATGGCCCATCTCGCCAGGATATTCAGCCCTGCATTAGCCTGGAGGAAGTGCTTTCTCTGCGGCACCACTGCGCTCAGGTAGCTGTGGAAGCGTCGCTCCGGCAATACATTCTGGATTTAGTTCGAGCCACCCGCCACCATCGCGACATTACCCTGGGAGTCAGCCCCAGAGGATCGGTGGCCTTCTACCGCGCCATCCAGGCCCTGGCCTATCTAGAAGGCCGAGATTATGCCATTCCCGACGATGCCAAGGCACT
>CAYUBC010000360.1:0-4692 GCA_964442885.1 uncultured bacterium
CGTAAAAGTCAGTAATTTCAGGATAAGCGGCCAGATCGGGCTGGTTGTTGTAGGCTTCTGGCACCATCATCATCAGGGCTTCTTGGGGCGTGCGGCCAGAGCGCACCAGCAACTCCATAACGTTGTCTAAGTTGGCAGAGTCGCTATTGTCAATTTTGACGATGGGCTTGAGTAGCTCGAAGCGATCGCCCCACACTTCATGGTGCAAATCCGCCTGACGAGCCACCATCCAGTTGATATTGCCAACCAGGGTGTTGATTTCGCCATTGTGGCCCAATAGCCGCATCGGGTGAGCCAGGGGCCACTTGGGCATGGTGTTGGTGCTAAAGCGGCGGTGATACACCACAAAGGAACTGACGTAGCTGGGGTTGCGCAAATCGTCGTAGAACCCCGCCAGCACTGATGACCGCACCATCCCCTTGTAAACAATGGTGCGAGAGGAGAAGGAACAGACGTAGAACTCCTTCAGCGCGTTACGATGCTCAGGGACTAGTTCGCCAGCCGTCACTAACTGAGCAATGGCGTGAAGAATGTGACGCCGCACCAAATACAGCCGACGCTCAAGCGAGTCGCCTATTTCACGGGAGGAATAGACCACCATCTGCTCAATGTGAGGCCGATACTGCTGAGCCAGAGCCCCCAGCACCTCCGGGTTGACGGGTACCTCACGCCAGCCCACCAGGGTCAGCCCTTCCTTTTCAATAACCTGCTCAAAGGTCTGTCGCACCAGCGCCGCAGTGGCCTCCTCTCGCGGTAGAAAGAGCATACCGACCCCAGTCTGTTCAGGGTTGAGGGAGGGCAAGCCCTGATCAGCCACCCACTGTTCCAGCACTGCCCAGGGAATAGCCGTCATCACGCCTGCCCCATCGCCCGAATCCTGGTCGGCACAGCACCCACCCCGATGCTCCATACAATCCAGCGCCGCCAGGGCCTTAGTCACCAGGTCGTGACTAGGGCGATTATGTTGATCGGCCAAAAAGCCAACGCCACAGGCATCTCGTTCTTCCACCAGGAATTTTGGCCCCCAGTTCGGCCACTCGGTGGACTGAGGTAATCGGGGTGATTGAGTGTGATTCACAGGTGTACGTCCCATGGAAAAGCAGGTAAACAAGCGCAGATTTGATTCAAAACAGTGGAACAAAAACCATCAGCCCCACCGGGGCTAACATGATTGGAGGGCCTGAGCAGCTCGTCATAACCCTGAAAGAGGGGCCAGAGGTTGGATGACCGGCAGCCGGTGTGCAGAAGCAGTGAGGTTAAATCCTAGGCGGCCAAGATGCAATGCACCCGCTAACCCATACCATCGTCAAGCCGAGATAGATGGTGGAAATAACACTACTGCTTCACCATTTAATTTACAGACTTTATTAACAGTTTACAGACCTTAGCGTCCTAATTAGGTCAAGGTTCGCTAATTGCCCCTTTGGAGAAATGGCCTAACTGGCCTCCAGGGCTTTTCCTGTCGATCCTTTAACAAAATTCAGCCTGTAAAATAACGCCCCTGCCATCGTTAAAACGGATTTCTGACCTAGACTAAAGTCCAGCTTCAGCCGTTTATTCGGCCTGTTAGAAGGGGCCGAGCCGTCGATTTCCTGAATACCCATTTCCGAATACCGACGCCTGCGTTGGTTTTCGCAGGGATTCTTTAGATTCTATCAAGTCGATGAAATAAACGGTGTCCTTAGTTACGTTCTGCGTACCACTATGATGAATCGCTTCGGGGATTACGGGTGTTTGGATGCCAGACCACAAAGAGGCTGCCGTCACTGGCTCAAGGGCCTAGCGGCAGCAGCTCTGGGCACTGCAACGGTCTGGTTCGGGCCTCTGGGGCAACCGAGCCCTGGCGAAACATCGGTTCCCATGTCCCCACCACTAGCCGTGGATGCCGCCACCCTGGCTCAACTGGCTGAGGCACGGGGTAATGCCGTCACCATCAATGGTCTCAATGTTGCCTTGCCGTGGATGCAGCGCAATGGTCGGGTGGGCCTAGCTGACTACGGCCTGACCGATCATCTCGGCCTCCGGCTGCTTAATTCTGAGAATCCCCAGCAGCAACCAGTGCAATGGTTTACTGGGGCTGGGCAAGCGCCCTTGGTCTTACCAGCCTGGGTGCAGGAAGGGTATCGCTATTTAGATATCACACCTCTAACACAGCAGTATGGCTGGGCGATCGCCACCCAGGGCCAAACCCTACAAATCACCACGCCTTCCACCCAAATTGAGGCCATTCGTCAGGAGCCTCAGCCCTGGGGTGAGCGCCTAGTGGTGCAGGTGAGCGGGCCTACGGTGGCGCAATTGGTGGAGGAATCTGGCCGCGTTGCCCTCACGCTGGGGGCAACTGGGCCTGGCAACCTAGCCTTGCCTAGTCCTCCCAGTCGCCCTGGCGTAGGTACACTACAGCTTGCAGCAGCCGGCCAGAACACCCGGTTGACGGCCCAAATCACCAACCCCAATGCTCGCCCTCAGCTGTCTACCCAGGCCAATCCGCACCAGCTCATAGTGGATATCCGCCCCGACCATCTTCTGCCAGTCAATATTCTCTGGGCTCCAGGATTGCGCTGGCGGCAGCAGGTCGTGGCGGTGGCGGGTAAGTCCTTCCCGGTCTACTGGTTGCAAGTCAATCCCCGACAAGCACCGCTAAGTCTCCGCCCTATCTGGGCTGACCCAACCACTGCCGTGGGCACGGCACCACTCCAAACCATGGCCCCGCGCTGGCAGGCGGTAGCGGCTATCAATGCTGGATTTTTCAACCGCAATAATCAATTGCCCTTGGGGGCTGTACGCTACAACAACGACTGGATTTCTGGCCCCATTCTCAGCCGTGGCGTAGTCGGCTGGGATAACCAGGGCCAGGTGCGGATGGATCGGCTTTTCCTCAAGCAAACCCTGACTACTAACACCGGCCAATCCTTTCCGGTTCAGGCCATCAACAGCGGCTATGTGCAGGCAGGCATTGGCCTTTACACCCCGGCCTGGGGAGCTAACTATCGCCCTATTCTGGCCAACGAAACCATCGTCACCGTGGTGCAAAATCAGGTTGTCAACCAACAGTTGGCGGCAGGGGAAACCCATCCCCCTATCCCCATTCCAGCCAATGGCTACCTCTTAGCCGTGCGCGCCTACACGGCGGCGGCTCAGGCCCTACCTCCAGGCACTGGCGTAACGATTCAGTCAGAACTGCTGCCCGCCAGCCTGAGTCCCTTGCCCCAAATCGTCGGGGGTGGGCCGCTGTTGCTCCGGAATCGGGCCGTGGTGCTGGATGCCGGGCTAGAACAGTTCAGCCGTGCCTTCGCCACCCAGGCGGCTCCCCGCAGCGCCATTGGGCTTATGGCCAATGGCGAATTACTGCTCGTGGCGGTGCACCAGAGCCCATCCGGGATTGGCCCAACCCTGACCGAGCTGGGGCAAATCATGGCGCAACTGGGCAGCACCGATGCCCTTAACCTGGATGGGGGCAGTTCCGCCAGCCTTTATCTAGGAGGGCGGCTGCTCAATCGGCATCCCCGCACTGCCGCTAGAGTCAACAACGCGATTGGCGTTTTTCTCCCCTAGCCTGCACTTCTTTACGCACTTAAAGACTCTGTGTAATTTATCGGTTCTAATGGCGATGGCGATGGTTGCTCTAAATAGCCTTGCTAAACTTAGCCTTGTGTCCGTTGTCCAGAGCCTACTCACCTAGGTTCACCCGACTGCTTGACCCAGAACTTATTGGTTAGCTACACCGTCGTTATCAAAAAAATAAAGCCGCCGCTTTGAGCCGAGGCTGTCCTATTTCGGTGATTTACCGGATCTGACTGCATCTACCGTTGGGAATTCTGGGGCTATCTGCCACCTGTACTCAAGGGATATCCCGAACCGCTATCACTACTCGATATTCGATTTTAGGAGGACGTGTCATTATGCCTAAGCTAGAAGAATCCATCCAGCCCGCTGCTCTGGCCCTGGCCAACGGCAACGGCAAAGACATTGCCGAAACCGGCCTACGGCCCTGGGGGTCTTACACGGTGCTAGAAGAAGGCCGAGGCTACAAAATCAAGCGCATTGAAGTTAAGCCCGGCCATCGTTTGAGCTTGCAGATGCACCATCACCGCAGTGAACACTGGATTGTGGTCTCGGGCACAGCCAAGGTCACCTGTGCAGAAAACGAAATTCTGCTGACCACCAACCAGTCTACCTACGTGCCCCCCTGCACCCAACATCGCCTCGAAAATCCGGGTGTCATTCCGCTGGTGATCATCGAAGTGCAAAACGGTCAGTACTTGGGCGAGGACGACATCATTCGGTTTAGTGATGATTACGCACGCACGAACGGCAGCCAACCCCAAAAAGCCTAAGCCTTTTGGCCACGACCCGCTGCACCCAACTGAGCAACTCCGTTTGATCCCCCCGCTTGAGTGATTGCAGAGTGATTTCAGGATGAAAGCCCTAGAAGCCCAGCAACTGAAAAAGTCCTACCGACAGAGGGGAAAAGCAGTACAGGCGGTGGTGGATGTCTCTTTGGAGATTGCAGCCGGTGAGGTTCTGGCTTTCTTGGGGCCTAATGGGGCCGGTAAAACCACCACGATTAAAGTGATTGCTGGGTTGATTCGCCCAGATGCCGGTACCGTACGCATTGTCGGACGGGATCCCCATCAGGAGGCCCAGGCCCTGGCGCAGGTGGGAGCGGTGCTGGAGGGCAATCGGAACCTTTAC
>CAYUBC010000361.1:0-4690 GCA_964442885.1 uncultured bacterium
AGGGGCGCAAAATGGTAGGGGCTAAAGCCCAAGGTTTGAATGTAGCCTTCCCACAGGTAGCGCCACACATCGATGCTGGGGTGCATGGGGAGCAGCAGTAGCCGAGGCACCACCGCCACACCCCAAAACGCAGCCAGCGGCACGACCCGCAGTCCCCAGGAGAGGGCAAAGCCAGCCCCCATCACCGCTGCTGCGCCCCAAAACCGATGCAGGGTCTCTGGATGAAACACGTCGCCGTGGGGGGCCATCAGCGCCGCCCCCAGCACCATCAGCAGCCCGCTGGCCCCCAGTCGCCAGGGCGCTCGCCTTGGGGTTAGGTCTAAAAGCGTTGTCATGTCTTTAGCCCTTGCCGGAGTCGTCGCCGGAGTCGTTGTCCATAGAGCCAGCCCAGGGTGCCGAGAATAATTACCCCGGCCTGAAAGCTACCGCGCAGGGTGCCAGAAATTTTAGACTTTCCTCCCTGGCGGGGTCGGTAGGCCACGGGCAGTTCTCGCCAGGTAAACCCGCACTCTATCGCCCGCACCTGCATTTCGACCGTCCAGCCAAAGCCGCGATCGCGCATCTGAATCTGCTCTAGGGCGGTACGGCGAATCAGCCGCAGCGGCCCCAGATCGCGATAGCGATGACCCCAGCCCAGCCAAATCAACGTCGTCGCCAACCGATTGCCAAACCGCTGAACGGGGGTGAGGACGGCCCGTCCGGCAGGGGTGGCGGTGCGATCGCCCAGCAGCAGATCAACGCCCTGCTGGGCCAGGGCTAAAAAAGCGGGAATTGTGCCCAGATCGTCGCTGCCATCGCCATCACAAAACAGTACCCAATCCACACTGGCTGGCATGGCCTGTAACCCACACCAGCAGGCCTGGCCGTAGCCGCGCCGCTGTTCGTAGCGCACCTTAGCCCCAGCCTGGGCCGCCAACTCAGGGCCGCGGTCGTCGCTGCCATTATCCACCACGACAATGTGCCTTAGCCCCAACGCCTGTAAAGCCTGCATAACCGCCACAATCGACGCCTCCTCATTGAGGATGGGGATGACGACCAGAACGGTATCGAGAGAAATTTCGGCTGCGTCCCTACTCCTGCAGCACATACCCAACCCCTCGCACTGTTTGAATCAACCGGTTTTTGCCCCCAGCCTCCAGCTTTAGCCGCAGGTAACCCACGTAGACCTCAATGATGTTGGAGTCGTCCATAAAGTCGTAGGCCCACACTTCTCTAAGAATACGATCGCGGGTGAGCACCTGACGCGGGTTGGTCATCAGGTCGTCCAGCAAGTCAAACTCCTTGGCAGTGAGATCAATTAGGCGACTGCCCCGTTTGACCTGGTGGCTTTTACGATCCAGAGTGAGGTCTAAAAAGACCAGCACTTCAGCCGCTTGGGGATTGGTGTGGCGCAGGTGGGCGCGCACTCGGGCCATCAGTTCTTCAATGCTGAAGGGTTTGACGACGTAGTCGTCGGCCCCAGCGTCGAGCCCTTCCACGCGATCGCTAACCCCGTCTTTAAAGGCGTTGAGGCGGCGAACTGGCCTCAGCGTGCAGCGAATATAAACGGTGCAGGTCACCGCCAGCAGCGTTACCATGCCCAATCCCGTCAGCCACAGCATCTGAATCAGCTGCTGCAACCCCTGGTACTCAGCGGTAATGTCGTTGGCAATGTGCAGAATGGCGTTAGGCAGCCCAGCCATGCGCAGAGGATCAACACAGACCACAAACGGCCAGGCCTGAATGGGCCTGATTTCAAAGGCGATGGTGACCAGGGCCGCCAGCACTACCCCGGCAGTTAGTTGGGTTTGCAAAGCATTGAGATCTATCCATCGCCGGAAAGGAGGAGTGGGATGGATCCAGGGATGCACCATTAACAACAACGCCAAAACAATCTACAGGGGAGACCTCTACTCATGGAGGGCTATTCCTGAACGTAACCACTCAGCCTGAGAACCCCCTGATAATCGCTTAAGAACTGTCGGTTGATGTCCCATCCTGTCCCTAAGGGGGGATGGGTGAACCGGCGGCTCGATTGCAGTAGGTTAGCCGCCAGCCCCCTTAATCAGCTGCCATAGCAAAGCAGTCAACCGTCCAACGGGTGTCGAGGTCGCGCAGCGAGAATAGAGCATAGCAGGCCGCCAGCATGGGCCAGGCCGCAAAAAAGAGCAAATTATTGAACGGGTCAAGATATTGCGGGAACGCTGACAGGGTAGACACGGCATATCTACTCCTGGAACACCTTGGTTGCCTTATCACAATAGTCGTAGAGTTTTTTAGCATCGTCCATATTCTTGGCACAGAGGGCTTCTTCGGACACGGCGCAGTTTGCATAATAGGCACCACTCACCAGTTCGTTATCGGGCATTACGGCACATAGTATTTGGGTACGTGCACCTTGTTCCGGTGAAACAATTTGTTGACCTCCGGAGAAACCTGCGACCATGAACTTGAGGAGCGACCAGATGGATATATGACGGCTCAAATTGGTGCGAACAACACCAGGGTGAACAGCACAAGACTTCAGGTGGTTGTACTCGACTGGAAACTGTTTGGACAGGAGAATATCTCCAAGCTTTGACTGCTGATAACGCTTCCAGCCATCATAGGATTGTTTATCGACCTCAAGAATAACGTCCAGGTTAATGCGAGGAGCTAAGGTGTAGTCGTGATTACCAGGGGGGCTTCCGTTCAGAGCATGGCCCGAGGATGAAAGCCAAACTTGCCGTTTTGTGATTTCAGCAAGAATCTTGGCTAACAGGAAGTGTCCTATGACATTAGTTCCCATCTGGATCTCAAATCCGTCTTTCGTTACACCAGCAGGCGTATTCATAACTCCGGCATTGTTGATAAGACAGTCAATGCTGTCATAGGTTGTCTTGACATAATTTGCGAAGTCACGCACCGAGGCCAAGCTTCCCAGATCCATAGTGTGGGTCGCATCGATCAGGCTGGCGTCGAAGACTGGGCCGTTGTCATGTTTAGATGTTGTCAACTCGTTGACGAAGTCCTCTTGCGACTTGGGATTGCGTCTAACCACGATCACCTTTGCTCCGGCGGTCAACAAAGCTTTTGTTGTGGCAGCTCCCAGACCAGAATATGCGCCTGTGATTACGAAACATTTTCCAGACAGGTCTAGACCTTCCACAACTTCTAGTGCGGTTCTGACGTCACCTGGCTCTGCTTTTTTTGTAAACATACTATTTTCCCCAGAGTTCTCCTACTCAAGAAACATAAGGCCCATTGCTATCCGAAAATAATTTAGATTGAACGCTCACTCTAATCAAAACAGAGAAAAACATTCATGTCAAGTAGGTGTATTCCTGGTTATGCAATAAGCCTAGATACTTGGGCACCAAATCCACGGCACAGAGAGTTTGAAAGACTGTCTCAATTCTGGACTTGCGATATTGGGGTGCGTCCTATGCTAAGACGCTACTGCATACCCTCTTGGCTATGAGATCTAGGGTATCTTCCCCTAAGCTAAGATTCTCTTGGATGTGGAATTTGGCGAGGTTGATTGCGACCGTGAGCGTCATCGTATAAATAACATTCAGTGGCAAGTTGACGACCAGGCCCCGTTTGACATCATTTTGCACCATTGCTATTAGTTCTGTCATCATACTACTAGTCTCCTGCTCCTGTTTCTTCGTGTAATAGGATGAGTTTTTATACTGTTCAATAAAGACTGTCTGGGCTGGGTTGTTGAAATGATACTGATATTTTCTAATCCAAAGGTTTTTATAGCGTTCTAGACAAGCCTGTTCTAGATCTAAGTCGCTTAAGAGATGCACCATCATTTCCCTGAAAATATTTCGATAAAGCGTATGCATTATCTGGTCTTTATCTTCAAAGTAATGATAAATAATTCCTGGACTTGATTTAGCACGCTTAGCAATCTTGCTTATGCTTGTTTTTAACATGCCTTCTGCAACAACAATCTCCAGTGTTGCATCAAGGACTTTTTGTTGGCGCTCGCTGAGATTATGGCTATATATTTGTTTCATTAAATCAACGGGAGCGCAAATTGAACAATCAATCTACTGAAGGATATCATGTTCATTACTGCTATAGCCCTTTCCAAAGTAGTTAGAAAGTATCGTAGGAGACCAACACTATGGGATGGTGTTGCAGGGCAGTCGGCGGCGCATTGCGAGGCCAAAGGTAGGGGCGCACGGCGGGCATAAGGGTGAACCAAGAAGCCCTGCCGTTGGTAGTCGGCTTCAGAAATGCCGGGGGCGCGATGGCCGGTGGCCGCAACGAACTGCTGGTAGTCGGCTTGGGTAACGAGATTTTGGGCCATGCAAAACCCCGGCAGCTCAAGGGTAGCCACCGCCCATTCACGGTCAAACCAGCGACGCGATCGCAGCTCGGTTTCTGCCTGAGCGATCTCCCTCGGAGTCTGACCCAAGGCAGCCGCCGAAATTTGGTAGCCTTAGTCGCGCTCTTGTTGGTCGCTGCCCGCCTGAAAGCGGCCCCCGGCCACGAAAACAAAGCCCGGTTGAGCACGACAGCGGGCCGCCGTCATCGGCAGTGGGGCTGGCCTTAGGTCTGTTACACAGCCCATCGTCAGCAATAGGGTCAGCAGGCTGAGCCCGACCTAGCGCCGCCTAGAGACCCAGGCGATAACGTCGAAAGATGCCCAAGCGATAGCGGAAAAAGATGATCTACTCATCAAATCCTCAGCAAAGCCTTAGAGAATAGTCAGATA
>CAYUBC010000362.1:0-4685 GCA_964442885.1 uncultured bacterium
GGACGCTTTACTGATGCGCTGACCGGGTTAGCCCGGTTTGAGCTGGCCAACTTTGCCAACCAGACCATTACCGACCAACTCGGCGACTCCAGCAATCTCAAGGTTGGCCTGGCCTACCGCAATCCGGTTAGCGACCAGTTCAACGGCTTGCTCAGCTACGAGTTTCGCAACAACCCTAGCAGCACCCCAGACACCCTGCTGCTGGGGGCTGGCACCGCTTCCCAGGATCACACCCTGTCCCTGGAGGGCATCTATGCCCCCAACTGGCAGTGGGAGTTCTACGGCAAGTACGCCATGCGCTACAGCAACACTAACCTGGCCCAGGATTTTGGCTTCTCCAACAGCATCCACCTGGCTCAGTTGCGGGCTAACTACCGGTTTGCCTACCGCTGGGATATTGGCGGCGAGGTGCGGTGGATTGGCCAACCTGCCATTGGCTACAACGAAACCGGCTTCGCCATTGAGGCAGGCTACTACCTGACCCCCGATGTGCGCCTGGGCGTAGGCTACAGCTTTGGCGGGGCCAACGATGGCACCTTCACCGGCGGGGGCGGCTACCGCTCGGCCAGTGGGCCGTACTTCGGCATTACCGCCAAGGTGAATCAGTTGTTTAATCAGTTCGGTATTCAACCGGTGTCGCCGCAGCAGCAGCAAGAGTCGCTGGTAGAGGAAGATGCGGCCCAGGTCGAGTCTGAAGTAAACGAGGATGTGACCCAGGTCGAATCCGAAGTAGACGAAGATGCGGCCCAGGTCGAGTCTGATGAGCAATCCAATGGGCAAACCGTGGGCACCGTTTCAGGAGGTGAGGAATGAATCAGCGGTGGTTAATTGGCCTGGGCGCGATCGCCCTGGCTACCCCTGGCTTAGCCCAGGATAGCGTTCCTCTGGAACCAGCAGCACCTCCTCCGGTGCTGCCAGCCTACAGCCTTACCGTTAACAGCCCCCTGGATGGCCCGGTTACGCCGGATAATGCCCTTACCCTGCGGGAGGCGATTGAACTAGCCAACGGCACCCTAACGCCGGATCAGCTCAGCCCGGCGGAGCAAGCTCTGGTGCAGCCAGGGGCCGCCGGGTCGAGTTCGCAGATTGGCTTTAATTTGCCAGCCGGACAAACCACCATTGCCCTGATGGCTCTATTGCCAGAAATTACCGCACCGGGCCTGGTGATTGACGGCACCACCCAGGCCGGTTACGAAGGGGAAGCGCTGGATCCCAAGTTTCCCCCTGCGCCGGTCGTCAGCCTCACCGTTGCCCCTGGTCAGGAGGTGGCCCGTGGTTTGAGCATTGCGGCTAACGATGTGACGGTGCGCGGGCTGAGCATTTACGGGTTTTGGACCCGCGATCGGGCCACCCAGACCACTCCGCCCTCGGATATTTTCATCAGCGCTAAGGCTCCGCCCATTGATGCCAGCCCCGACACGCCGCCGCTGTCGGTGTTTCGCCTGGAGGAGGCCGAAGCTGCTCCCCAGGGCGTGGTAATTGAGCAGAACTGGCTGGGCCTCCCCCCCAATGAAGAAATGCCGGAGCAGCTTTCGGCCTTTGGGGTGACGGTGTTCAACGGCGTTAATGCCGTCATCCGCAACAACAGGATTGAGAACCATGAGGGCAGCGCCATTATCACCGGCTTCCGGGCTGATGGCTTGCAGGTCAACGAAAACGCCATCCTCACCAACGGCCTGGCCGGCATGCCCGATGCCATTCGTCTGGATGGCTCGGTGGCCGGAGCCCAAATTACCAGCAACCTGATCTGCGGCAACGACGGTAGCGGCATTTTTCTATTTAAGCCCGATGGCTCGGTGCAGATTAGCGACAACGCCATCCAGTACAACGGTCGCCGGTTTGAGCGCTCCGCTGTGTACTTAATGGGCAGCGACCACCAGGTCACCGACAACTTCATTGGCTATCAACCTGGCCCTGGCATTACCGTGGCGGCCTACCCGGGTAGCCATCGCAACCTGCTGCGCGGCAATACCTTTGCCGACCTGGATGGGCTCAGCATTGACCTCAATACCCAGGGCAACACAGGTGTGCAGGACTTTCAAAAGGGGGATGGGCCAAACCCGCCCCGCAATTCCCACAACCGCCGCCCCGAAACCGGCAACGGCGCTATCAATGCGCCCCAGTTCGATAGCTACAATTTTCAATCCGGCGGCTCCTCGGTAACGGTGACCGGTAGTGCTGACCCCGGTGCCGAGGTCGATCTTTATCAGGTGGTGGAGAATGAGTTTCCCTTTAGCCCGCTGAACGAGCTTTTGGGCACAGTGCAGGCCGATGCCGATGGGGTCTTTACCGCTAGTTTGGACATTCCTGCCGGTAGTCGAGTCAGCGCTATTGCTACCGACCCCACCTACGGCACCTCTGAGCCAGCCGCCGTTGCCACGGTGCAAACCGCCGATGGCACCACCCCGGTGTTGCCCCAGCCGCCGCCAAGCCCGCCCAGTTGCGCCCCCCCGGAACCACCCCCTGTGGTGGAGCCGCCGCCGCCAGAGCCCATCATCCTGGAAGTGCCCCGGCAAATTCACTTTGCCCTGGATCGCTATAACATCAGCCCCGAAAGCGCTCTTGTTTTGGATGAGATTGCGGCAGTCATGCTGGAGCACCCCTTCCTGGTGGTTGAGCTTCACGGCCATACTGACCCCCGTGGCGGCAGCGCCTATAACCTGGCCCTGAGCGAACGGCGCTCTCTAGCGGCTAGGGACTATCTGCTGCGTCAAGGCGTACCCGCCGAGCAGATGCGGATTGTGCCCTTTGGCCTCACCCAGCGGCTGAGCGATGAGAGTTCTCGGTTGGCCTATGCCCGCGATCGCCGGGTAGAGTTTGTCTTTAAAGACACCCGTGGGCTAGAGATTATCTTCCGCAACCAGGACAACGACCTCCAGCTTGAGTAGCGTTTTTGCATTACCAGCCCAGTTCCCCTTTGAAACCCTAGGTTATGTTTGCACCGTTCCAGCCCAAGACTCCAAACCCTGTGAAGCCAGCCATTGTCATCCTTGGCTTAGCCAGCCTGGTGGTGTTGACTGTGGTTCTTTTGCTCAGCCGAGCGCTGCCGGTTCAGGCCCAAATCCCCGGCGGTTTTCTTGGGGTAGATGGCTTTATCACCAGCAACACCACGCCCGCTACCCTGAATTTTCCCGGCACGCCCTACGCCACGCCCTGCGACCCCGGCACGTTTGCAGGCTGCGGTGGCGGTACCACGAACCAAACCTACGGCTCAGCCCCCGATGGCAACTTGGTGTTAGATGGGGTCGTAGTTGGTGGCGTCACCTTTGAACCGGCTCGAGATCTATTGCCGCCTCAAGGGTTAGCAGACCGTCTGGTCTTTCGGCGGGCCGGGGCCGGGCTGCCCAACCGGGCGCTGTTGTTCTTCCAGTACGAGACTGCATTGGGGGCTCCGACTAACGTCCTGGAACTAACCCCAGAGCGAGCTTTATCCCTAGAAGAGGCGATGCTCAGTCGGATTATCAACCGGGGGATTGACAACGTCTTTAACAACGCCTCCCCAGGAGCCCAGGAAACCCGCAACAACATCCAGCGGGTTGATTACCTGGTACTCGGCTCAGCCCCTCCCTTAAGCGGGCTGGACTTAACCCTTCTAGATCGAGCCACTACCGGTTTCCTAGTCCTAGAGCGGGGTGGTAACGACCCCTTTCAAATTGCGGCCATTACCGCCGTTGATGCGGCTGGCGATCCCACCGCCTACGGCCCGCTCCTTCAGGTGCCAGCCGGGGCCTGGGGTGCGAGTGGAGCCACTCCCATTCAGTCTGCGGTGCTTCGCCTGGATGACTTAGTTACTCCGGTTGACCCGGCCACGGCGGTGTTTAACCCCTCCCACCTGGTACCGGCCCAGTCCATCCAGGGCATTGTCTTCCCCATCAACTCCCTGGTGGACGATACCGTTAACGTGATTTTTGGCTATTCCCTGTTTGCAGGAGATGTTCCTGTGGGAGCCAACCTGGTAGATTTCACCTCCTTTCCAATCACCACTAACGGCACTACCCAGGGGGGCCTGGATCTGGTGGCTGGAGGTTTTGGTCTGGTGCAGCAGGTGGCTCAGCCCGTAGCCGATTTTGCCTTAGTTAAGCGCATTACCAACCTGATTGGCCCGGCTACCCTGCCCGACTTTACCCAGGTTTTGGGCACCACCCCGGCTGAAAACCAGTTGCGTACCGCCGGGCTGGGCCAGGGCCTAATCACCGTGACTGACCCAGCGGTGGAAGACGGCAACGTGGTGGAATACACTATCTATCTCTCTAACGTTGCCGCTGGGGACGCGACCGGAGTGATTATTTGCGACCAAATTCCCGCCCCCACTACCTTTGTGCCCGACAGCTTTGGTACCGACCAGGGCATTCAGGCGATCGCGTCTTCCAACCCACCAGGCCCAGTAGTGAACTACACCAACGCCGACGATGGCGACCCCGGCACCTTCTTCCCGCCGGGTACGCCGCTGCCGCCGGTCTGCGGGGCTGACCAGGGCAACGGGGCCGTGGTGGTCAACGTTGGCACCGTTGGCGGTGACCAGGTTGGGTTAATTCGGTTCAGAGTTCAGGTAGATTAGGTCGCCAGGGTTAGCTGACCATCAAGGAAAATGGTGGTTGCCAAGTCCAGGCGTTGACTCTGGCTCAGCCCATTAAGGGACGTGCGCTGAAATAAAATACCGAATATGTTGGTTAGCGTAGGGTGCA
>CAYUBC010000363.1:0-4667 GCA_964442885.1 uncultured bacterium
TCAGTGAGAATCCTTGCTTTATAAGGGTTTCAGGAGTTTTCTGCACCACCAAGGATGCACCTCAATCAATTAAAGCCTTCGAGCATGGAGCAGCATAACCAGGGGGTTGCCGGGCTCCTGGTGAAGAACCCGGCAACCTTGGCGCTAGACCAAATCAACCTGGGGAATCACCTCAAACTGGCTGATGATGCGTGGGGTTAGCCCCAGCACCGCATCGGGGTTAGTCAGCACGTCAGCCTCGCTGTAGGCATCGATGCCGTAGGTGGTGACGGTGAGGGTTTGGGTATCGGGGGCGATGTCAAACTCCGTCCAGCTGTAGTTGTGGACGGCGACGTAATCGCCCTGGAGCAGGGTGGCCTCAATCAGCCCATCGGCCTGGGGCAGGTTGGTGTTGAGGCCCACGGGGTCGTAGCCCAGCAGGTCGGTTTGGGTGACCAGCAGTTGCTTGATGAAGTCGTCCCGGTCGTTCACCTCGCTATCGGTATCGGGGGCGATGGGCAGGGAGTTGTAGAAGCCAAACTGTTCCTGGGTCAGCAGTCCGGCGGCCAGGCTGAGGCTGGCCACCGCCGGGCCAAACCGACCGTCGAAAAAGGCCACCGGCCCGGTCACCACCTCAAAGGCATTGGTGGCAATTTGGGCCTGGCCTGGCCCCTCCTGGTACGTGAGGTTGTTGACCAAAGTGCCGTGGAAGTCGCCCGCCATAAACACCACGTTGTCAATGTCGTTGTCGTTGATGAACTTGAGGATTTCCGTGCGTTCGGCGGCGTAGCCCTCAAAGCGGTCCTCGGCATTGACCACGCCGAAGTTTTGGATGGGTTCTGGAATCACCACAAACTTCCAGGTAACGCCGTTTTCCTCCGCAGCCAGCAGGTCTTGCTTGAGCAAGTCCACCTGGGGACGGCCCAACAGGGTACGGCTGGGGTCAAAGGTGCTGACCAGGAAGGGCACCGGATTGCTCAAATCCACCGGGGGTAGTTGAGCATCGCGGAAGGAGCGGCTATCCAGCACCACCAGGCTGGCATCGCTGCCAAAGCTCTGGGCCCGGTAGAGCTGGGGTTTGCCGTTGGTGCGGGGGTCGTCGGGGGTGTCGTAGACCCGATTTTGGATCGGGTGATACTCCTGATAAGCTTGCAGCGCATCTTGGTACGCCTGGGTTTCGTTGACGAAGGGCACGTCGTCGGTAAACAGCGGGTCGGGGGAAGAGCCAATATCCGGCGCATCGGGGGACTCGCCAGGGGCGGCCCCACCGGCAAAGTTATCGACGATTTCGTGGTCGTCGATGGTGGCGAAGATGGAGGTAGTTTTGTACAGATCCGCCGTGGCGCTGAGGCCCAGGCGGGGGCTCAGCACTTCGCTGTGCTTGGCGCGGAACTGCTCCAGGGTGCGGGCCTGGCTGACACCGGGGGTAGCCGGGGTTTCCAGGTCGGCGTAGATGGTATCGCCCAACTTCACGAAGAAATCCAGATTGCTCTCGGCGGCGCTGGTGAGGATGGGGTAGGGGGGAGCCTGCTGCCAGTCGCCCGCAATGCCAAAGGTGAGGCCAGTGCTTTCACCTGCGGGGGCAGCGGTAAGAAAGCGTCCGCTGTCGGTGTCGCCAGCCGCGTCGGTAACGCGATAGAAATACTCGGTTCTGGCTGCCAGCCCGGTGATGTCCACCTTCACAGGCTGGTTGATGTCCGTCACTGTAGCAGTGGCCGTGCCCAGGATGGTGCTGAAGCTGCTGTCGGTAGCGTACTCAAAGGTGACATCGCCCAGGAAAGTGCTGCGCGCCCAGAGCACAACGGCATCCTGGCTGACATCGCCGCTGCCCACGCCGTTGACCAGGGAAAACACCTGGGGGTTGCGCGGGTCAAAGCTGGTGGTGTCAATCAGCAGGGGATCGGGGAAGGCGTTGGCCACGGACTCCCAGGGCACGAACTTAAAGTTGGTGCTGTTGTTTTCCAGTTGCTCGTCATCCTGGACGGGATTTTGCGGGTCGTTAGCGCCGTCTTGCAGCATTAGCAGGCCATTGGGGAAGCTGGGGCCGAGGGGCACGTTGATCACATCCAGCCCATCGGACTCGTTTACCTGGTCGATGTCGCCATTGCCGCCAACAACGAAGTTGCCCAGGTACTCGTTGGTGCCGTCGCGGGTAAACACGGCGTAGGAGGAGTCGCCCTGGCTGTTAACCAGTAGGTAGCCACTGCCGTTGGGGCCGTAGTAGATGCTCAGTCCTTCAATATCGGGCACCAGGCCGTCGCGGTCGATCGGTTGCACCAGGGTAAAGTCGTTGCCGCCATCGGGTTCTGCCGAAAAGCGCAGAATACCGACTTCGTTCTCCAGCGCCACGTAGAGCAGGCCTAGTTCCTGGTCAATCACCAGCCCTTCGGATTGAGAATCCACCGGGTCGCCAGTGGGCACGGGCAGTTCCAGGGTGCGAACCAGCTTAGCGGTGACAAAGAATTCATCCGCCGCGCCCACCTGGGGAATCAGCTCCAGCTGAGCCACCAAATTCCCGTCGGCCTGGGTGACAAAGGCGTAGGCCTTGCCGGTCACCGGGCTGGTGTAGGTGGCCAGACCGTAGGCAGTGGCTTCGCCGTCATCCACCCCAAAGATGGTTTCTGGAATGTCGGGGGAGGTGACATCGGTGATGGTGCCAGCGTCGGGGTCAATGGCGAGGATGGCCAGGGTGTCGTTTTCGCGATCGCTCAGCACCGCCAGATCCGTCGTAAACTCGCCGCCCATCCCCATCCCCGTGAAGCCGTAGACCACGTCCACGTTGTTGTAGCGAATATCGCCAAAATCAGCAGGGCGAAAGGTTTCCAGGATGTTGCCCTGGAGGTCGAAGCTGACCAGACCGCCATCCTTCAGCGTGGCAAACACCACACTCCTGGCCGGGTCGGTAGGATGCACCCAAATTGCCGGGTCGTCGGAGTCGCCAGTTAGCTCTGGCTCTGGGGCAGTGAGGAGTTGATTCACCCGTTCGCGATCCAGGGCCGGGGCACTCCAGTCGCCATCCAGCGGGGTGACGGTGATGAAACCAGAGAGGAACTGGCCGCCCTCGGAGGTGGGGTCAACCGGCTCGCCCGCTGGTAGGTCAAAGGGCGCAAAGCGCAGCCCCGCCGCCGTGTCGGAAATGGTGCCAAAGTCGATGATGAAGGGATCGACCCCATCGTAGTTGGTGAAGGCCACCCCCTGGATGCCGTCAACTCCAGTCGGGAAGCGGGCTGGGACGTTGATGTTCAGCGCCGTACCCTCAGGCAGCAGGTCGGCCTCGTCGCCCTGGGTGGCCTGGAGTTGGGCAATCAGGGTGGTCAGGTAATCGGCCCCGGCGTGGTAGGCGGCGCGGGTGGCGGCACCAGACTCATCGGTGAAATCTACCCCGGCGCTAATGGCGATGGCGGGCACATCCCGCAGCAGGGCCGTTACCGCCGCGCTCACGGTGCCGGAAGACACCGCACCGCCGGGGCCAATATTTTCCCCTTCGTTGATGCCGGAAATCACCAGGTCGGGCCGCTCACCCCGCAGCACGGAATCTAACCCGGCCCAGGTGGTGGTGCGCACTCCGGCATCCACAAACCAGCGATCGCCCTCAACGTTGACCACCTCCAGAGGTTGCAGAATTTTATCCACATCCAGGGAGGTGCCGGTGCCGCTTTGCTGCTCCTTGGGGCCAACCAGAATGACGGTGTGACCCGCTTCCGTCAGCGCATCGTAGGCGGCCTCAATGCCCTCGGCATCAAAGCCATCGTCGTTGGTGAGCAGAATCGTCAGCGGGGTAGCCGTGGGGTTTTCGGGGGCGGCGGCAATGCGGTTCTGCAACTGCACCCGCGTGTTGTTGCTGGCCGTCCAGTCGCCGTCAATGGGGCTGACGGTGATGAAGTCTGCCAGGAAGTTCTGGCCCTCCGAGTCGGCCACGGTGATCTGGTCTGGAGTCAGGGGTTGCCCCGGTGCAAACACCAGTCCGGCCACGCCGGGGGCAATGTGGTCCACAAACAGGTCAAAGGTGCCGGTTTCATCCAGCCGGGTGAGGGCAACGCCTTCCACCGCATCCACCACCGCCGGGATGTTGACGTTGAGGCCCACCCCCTCCGGCAGCAGGTCGTCGCCGTAGGTGCGTTGCAGTTGCTCCACCAGATCCAGCACCGTTTCAGCGCCCAGGTCGTAGGCGGCGGTCAAGGCGGCTTCGTCAATCTCAAAATTCTCGTCCCGCAGGGTGCCCGCACTCACCGCAATGGCCGGAATGCCCCGCTGAAGCGCCGTGGAAGCCGCGCTGACGGTGCCGGAGCTAATGGCGATGCTGGCCCCGACATTCTCCCCTTCGTTGATGCCAGAAATCACCAGATCCGGCGCTTCGCCATCCAGGATAAAGTCCAGGGCGGCCAGGGTGGTGAGCACCGGGCTGCCATCTACGTACCACTGGCCGGGGGCAAATTCCACCACCTCCGTGGGCTGGAAGATGCGGTCTACGTTAATCAGCGTGCCCTGGCCGCTCTGCTGTTCCTTGGGGGCCACCAGGGTGACATTGTGGCCCGCCGCCAGCAGGGCGTTATACATCACCTCAAGACCCTCGGACTCAAAGCCATCGTCGTTGACCAGCAGAATATTCAGCGGGTCAAACTCCAGGGCGTCGTCTACGGTGTAGGCGGTTTCCAGCACCGGCAGGGCGGCGGGAATGGTCTGAAACT
>CAYUBC010000364.1:0-4623 GCA_964442885.1 uncultured bacterium
GGTTTGTTTTGGGTTTGGGGCCTTTCACCTGACGGGCATCTTTGGGCCAGGCATGTGGGTATCCGACCCCTTTGGCCTGACGGGCCATGTGCAGGGAGTGGCTCCCGACTGGGGGCCAGCGGGCTTTAATCCCCAAAATCCGGGTGGGGTAGTCGCCCATCACATTGCCCTGGGCATTGTGGCGATTATTGGCGGCCTTTTCCACATCGTTGTGCGACCGCCAGAATATCTGTATCGCGGGTTGCGCATGGGCAATATCGAATCGGTGCTGGCCAGTAGTCTGGCGGTGTTCTTCTGCGCCGGGTTCATTGCTGCTGGCACCATGTGGTATGGCACTGCCACCAATCCCATTGAGCTGTGGGGGCCGACCCGCTACCAGTGGGATCAGGCCTACTTCCAAAAAGAAATTAACCGCCGGGTGCAGGCTGATCTGGATCAGGGCAAGAGTCTGGCCGAGGCTTGGTCGGCTATTCCTGAAAAACTGGCTTTTTACGACTACGTTGGCAACAGCCCCGCTAAGGGCGGATTGTTCCGCGTCGGTCGCATGGTCGATGGCGATGGCCTACCCACCGGCTGGCTGGGTCATCCAGTGTTTAAGGATAAAGAGGGACGAGAGCTGGCGGTTCGGCGCATACCCAACTTTTTCGAGAACTTTCCGGTATTGCTTACCGATCAGGATGGCCTGGTGCGGGCTGATATTCCCTTCCGCCGCACCGAAGCCAAGTACAGCTTTGAGCAAATGGGCGTAACCGTTAGCTTCCTGGGCGGAGTGCTGAATGGGCAAACCTTTACCGACCCCGTGCAGGTTAAACAATATGCCCGCAAAACTCAGCTCGGCGAACCCTTCGACTTCGACCGCACGGTCTACAACTCCGACGGTGCCTTTAGAAGCAGCAACCGGGGCTTCTTTGCCTTCTTCCACGCCTGCTTTGCGCTGGTTTGGTTCTTTGGCCACATCTGGCATGGCCTCCGCGCCCTCTTCCAGGATGTGTTTTCCGGCATCGATCCAGACCTCAGTGTGGAGCAGGTGGAATGGGGCTACTTCCAGAAAGTTGGCGACAGCACCACTCGCCAACCCACCCTTTAGTGTTGGAACGCATGGTTGAATCATGACCCAAAAATACGTCTCCAAAAAAGTTGCGCCCATCCAGTATTTACTGCGACGGCTTAACTCCGAAGCGGGTCGAGTTACCCCAGGCTGGGGCACCGCTCCCTTCATGGTCTTCTTGATACTTATGCTGTTTCTATTTCTGCTGATTATTTTGCAGCTTTACAACAGCACCATTCTGCTGGATGGCGTCAACGTTAACTGGCCAGCGCCAAACTAATCATGCCTATTAATCGCTGAGGTATTCCTATGCTGCCCCTGTTTTATCTCGCCTACGGAGAAGGTCAAATTGCCTCAACATCCAGCGGCATTTTTGTCAGCTTGCTGATATTTACCCTGGGCTGTGTGGCGTTCATCTTGTATGGCTATAGAACCTATCCCAGCGATCGCGCCTAGAACAGTTTGGACTTCGGATTCCCCTCCTGGGAGGGGCAGGGGTGGGTTCTTCCTAGGAGGGGCAGGGGTGGGTTATAGATTTTGGACTGTGTACCTGCCATTCTCAACCCACCGCTAAGTCCTATTCCTCAAATCTTCATTTTCTTTTGCTCTAATGCCTTCATGCCTCTGTTGAGTTTTTTGATTTATACCGATGACTACAACTATTCAACGCCAAGAGACCAATGTGTGGGAGCAATTCTGCCAATGGGTCACCAGTACCGAAAACCGGCTCTACGTGGGCTGGTTTGGGGTGTTGATGATTCCACTTCTGGGAGTTTCCACAGTCGTTTTTGTAATTGCCTTTATCGCGGCACCCCCTGTAGATATTGATGGTATTCGTGAGCCATTATCGGGTTCATTACTCTACGGCAACAACATTATTACTGCTGCCGTCGTGCCCTCATCGAATGCGATTGGGCTGCACTTTTACCCCATTTGGGAGGCCGCCACTCTGGATGAATGGCTCTATAACGGTGGCCCTTACCAGATGATTGCCTTCCACTATATTCCGGCCTTGCTGTGTTACATGGGCCGCGAGTGGGAGCTTAGCTACCGGTTAGGCATGCGCCCCTGGATTTGTGTGGCGTACAGCGCCCCAGTGGCGGCCACCACCTCGGTTTTTCTGATTTACCCAATTGGTCAGGGCAGCTTTTCCGACGGTTTGCCAATGGGCATTAGCGGCACCTTCAATTTCATGTTTGTGTTCCAGGCAGAACACAACATTCTCATGCACCCCTTCCACATGCTGGGAGTTGCCGGGGTGTTAGGTGGTTCTTTATTCTGCGCTATGCATGGGTCGCTCGTTACTTCAAGCCTAATTCGAGAAACCAGCGATAGCCAATCGCAAAATGCGGGCTATAAATTTGGCCAGGAAGAAGAAACTTACAACATCCTGGCCGCCCACGGCTACTTTGGCCGACTCATTTTCCAGTACGCCAGCTTTAATAATTCCCGCTGGCTGCACTTTTTCCTGGCGGCCTGGCCGGTGGTGTGCATCTGGTTTGTGGCTCTGGGCATTAGCACCATGGCCTTTAACCTCAACGGCTTTAACTTCAACCACTCCATTTTGGATTCCCAGGGACGGGTGCTACCGAGCTGGGCGGATGTAGTCAACCGAGCCAATTTAGGCTTTGAGGTCATGCACGAACGCAATGCCCACAATTTCCCCCTGGATTTGGCCAGTGCCCCCGCCATCCCGGTGGCCTATCAAGACTCTGCTCTAGAAGCTCAGGGGTAAAAGAACCGGATCCCCAGGTTCTAACTCTGTAAACGGTTGCATTAAACCGGTCATGGGAAGCCAGGAGCATAGGCCTGGCCTCCCATGATTTTTATTGTTACGCCTGACGCGGGATGTCTCCCCCCAGGCTGTTCAACGCAACCCCAACTAGAGCATCGGCACAGAATACCAAGATGCCTGGATTCTTGACCCCATGAATGACCAATTTTGGGGCACTCGCAGCCAGAGCCCAGGCATCTGTATCAGCGTTCTAATGCAGCAATGTCAAGTACGGCGATCGCCGTAGGCCACGTAGGCAGAGTCCACTACGGCCCCCATCAGGGCCACTGGGGTATTGGCGGACGAGTAGTATTTAACCGACTGTGGAAAGGTTTGAGTGAGTTGATCGATGGCGATTATGCGCCCCATGCCAGGGCGCACGTAGACCACCAAAACTGGCTGCCCCAGGCGCAGGTCTACCAAGCCCTGAATCACCTCGTTGACGATCTGGTCGCGTTTTTGATAGCCCACTTGGCGAACGGAATCGTCACGGGAGTCAATTTCAGGTAGTGCCAGCCTGTCGGTGTTGACAAAGTCCACCACTAACACGCTGCCAAAGCGTCCTTGGGGTTTCTGGGCCGGATGCCAGAGGCGCACCTCTGAGAAGCCTCGACTTTTGAGCAGGCCATATTCTAGCGGCTCCTGGTTGGGGCGAGTGGGTAGGTAATAGTCCACCACGGTGTTGCTGATAATCTGCTCGGTGCGCAGAGTGCGCTGAAGGTGGCGGGCTTCGGCTTGAATCAGCGGCTCAATATGGGTTGAGAGTTCCTGGCGCACCATGCGGGTGGCCATTTCTCTGGCGTCGTCCAGGTTGCTTTTGAAGAACCAGGTGAGCAAACCTCCTAACAGCGCCAAAAAGCCCAAAAAGACCGTATTTAGCCGCAAAATAAACTCTAGCTGATTCTTAAGCAGTTCTACCTCAGCGGATGAAGAGGAGGCCGCCTGCGCCAGCAACGATAGGACGAAATCCACTGGGTAAGTGCTCATAGCAGGCCACCACTAACAATGCTGCCCTAGGATAGCCCAAGGCAGCAGAGGAGAGACAGCAGGGCTGAATTCTGTCTTCAGGAGCAATGAGCCGAGACTAACCATCGGGTAGAAAGTCAGGATTTAGCACCGCTTCAGGGCTAAAGGGAGCTGCTTCTAGAAAGGTTTCGAGGGGTAAATTTGCCATGCGTCTTGTTCTTGGGCAATTAATTCGGGTTTGGCATAACGCTTCAAGCAGCCGCGCAAACGCTGCTTTCTGGCCGCAGATTGGATCTCTTTTGACGTTTCCAAGACTTCAATGCCAGCTTCCTGAGCTAGCTGGGTCAGAACAAATTGGACTAGCTGAAACTTGTCCGTAGGGGAAAGCATGGCGATCGCAGGCAGCAATTCGGCAATGGCTGGTGACATGGTAGTAATAATGACTATTTGGACTCTAATCCACCCCTTCAATTGGTGCAAAGCCCTGGCGCTGGACGTTTTCGCTGACGTGGCGGGGTTCCAGGAATTGCAGTAGGTAGTCAGGCCCACCGGCTTTGGAGCCTACCCCAGACATTTTGCCGCCGCCAAAGGGCTGGCGGGAGACGATCGCCCCCGTAATCCCCCGGTTGATGTAGAGGTTGCCGACTGCAAACTCGTTCTGCACTCGCTCAATGTGGGAGGGCGTGCGGGAATAGAGGCCGCCGGTTAAGCCGTAGTCGGTGTTGTTGGCGATCGCCAGAGCCTCATCGAAATCCCGCGCTTTGATCACCGCCAGCACGGGGCCAAAGATTTCTTCCTGGGCAATCACGGCATCGGGAGCCACCTCGGTAAACAC
>CAYUBC010000365.1:0-4582 GCA_964442885.1 uncultured bacterium
ACTTGCTGGGGCCAGTACCCAGGCAGCTGGCCTGGCTACAGTTGCTATGGCTGGTCGTCGGGGTGTTTTTGTTTTCCCTGGGGGCGTTCCACATTTCCTATCTGGCGCTGTCGCTGGTTGCTCCCAACCTGGTGGAAACTACTCTGCAAGAGTCACTCATGCTGTCAGCCGACAAGGCCGCATCCCCTGGGTTGTACAACCTGCTAATGTTCATTTCCGTGGTAATTGTGGCACCCATTACCGAGGAGTTCATCTTCCGGGGCGTGCTTCTGCACCGTTGGGGAGTCAAGTGGGGCATTCGCCGGGCGATTTTGATGACCTCCGTGCTGTTTGGTCTTCTGCACTCTAACCTGGTGGGGTTGTTTGTGTTTGGGGTAGTCATGTCGCTGCTCTACCTCAGCACCCGCTCCCTGCTGGTGCCCATCGTTGCCCACGCCATGAATAATGCCATCGCTTCTGGCATCGAAGTGCTAACCGCCCAGGCCACCACCGAGGCCACTATCGATACCCTGGTGGAGTTTCAGGCTAACTGGTGGCTAGGAGCCGCCTGCCTGCTGGTGTCTGCCCCCTGGGTATTGCGCTACGTGGTTTACCACTGGCCCAACGCTCATACGCAACTGCCCTATTTTGTTAACCAGACCGGGCAGGAAAGGCTATGACCGGCCACGGGGCTAAGGGACTTCCAGGAGTCTACCCCCAATCCCCAACCCCTGCCCCCAACACCTGATACCGTAAAAGAGAAACGTCCCCCTGTACCCCCATCCTGGTTTTAGATAGCCATGAATTACCTGGTTGCCGTGCTTGATAACCGCATCAAAGCCGAAGAAGCCTACAACGCCCTGACGGCAGCGGATGTCCCCAAAGATAGCCTCGACATTTTGGGCCGGGGCTTTAAGAGCGCCGATGACTATGGCCTAATTGACCCTGCCGACCAGGCCTGGAAGCAAATTCGCCTGATGATGTTTTGGCTGGTGCCCTTTGGGTTTGGGGCCGGTTTTGTATTCAACATCATTACCGGGCTGGATACCTTTGCCTGGACAGGGCGGCTCGGCAACCAGGTGATTGGCGGCCTGCTGGGTGCCGTGTCCGGGGCAATGGGGGCGTTTTTCATCGGTGGCGGCGTCGGGCTGGCCGTAGGCGGGGGAGATGCCCTGTCCTACCGTAACCGGCTTACCGAAGGTAAGTTTTTAGTGGTGGTGCGCGGCTCAGAAGCGCTCATTCGTCAGGCCACGCCAATTTTGAGACAGTTTCGCCCGGAGACTATTCAGGGATATTCGGCTAAGGGATGAGGGCGCTAATGGTACAAGTTATTGCCATTTCAGAACAAACTACCTTGAAGTATTTGCGAGAAGCCTTTGGCCTGCAGCGGGTAGATAATGGCGAATTTTTCCCCGAATGGCGGGGCAAACTCTCTCCTCTGGGGGAGACAGATACCACCGCGCTGGCCCGAATTCGCGATCGCTTTTTTCACCAACTGGATGCGGGTAGCCTGCTGGAAAGCGGCGTCAAAATGATGATTGTTTCCCCCCTGTTGGATCTGGCCGGTTTTTATGATCCACCGTTTCGATGTCGGTTTGAGCCATCGGTGAATCTCGATGTCGATACTGGGGATGACATTCTCAAAGGTCGCATCGATGCCCTAGTGGTGCAAAACGAGCTTTGGATTTGGGTACTCGAAGCTAAGCGCACTTCTTTTTCACTATCTCTGGGCATTCCTCAGGCGCTGGCCTACATGCTGGCCAATCCAGAGGTTCGGCAGCCTACCTACGGGCTGCTATGCAGTGGCGAGAGTTTTTTATTCCTCAAGTTAATCATTCAGCCCCAGCCTCGCTATGGGCTATCTCAGCACTTCAACCTGCTCAATGACGGTGACCTAGAAACCGTGCTGCAAATTTTGAAAACCCTGGGGCAACGGATTCTCCAGCCATGACTCCAATTTAGCCGCGAGTAGAGGCTGGTGAGCAATAACTGCGGAGCGGTATTAGACTGGTGACCGATTGCGTCGGTAAAGAAAAGCCACAATTAACCAAAGTACGACTAGCTTAAACAGTTCGGAGGCGAGGGTCGCCCAGATTGCCCCTTGCCAGGAGTAACGGGGGATCCAGTAAAGATTAAGCCCCACATTCAGGGCGGCGGCAGCTACTTGCACAAAGCTGCGCGATCGCTGAAACCCAGCGCCGGTTAGGGAATCCGCCGCCAGGTATTGCAGGCCCGCAATGAGCAAAATGGGCGATAGCCAGATTAAAACCTGCGATGATTCCGCAAAGTCTTCCCCCAGCAGTATGGTTACAAAGGGCGCGAAAACGACCAATATCAGCCCACAAACCACACCGTATAAACAGGCGATGGGGATGAGCTTACGGGCAAACCGAAGGGTTCCCTCGATCCCGGCTTCGCCGTGCTTAAAAAAGCGCGCATAGCTGGCCCCTAGCACTGCAAAAATCGGAATAAACCCCATATCAATAAAGCGATAACCGGCCCCATAAACGCCAGCGGCAACGGGGCCAGCCAGGCTAAACAGCATGGTGCGATCAACCTGGGTATTGATAGTAGCGGCGGATTCTGACAGCGAGAAAAAGAACCCCTGCCCTAGCTCAGCCTGGCGGCATCCTTGCAGGCTAAAGCTGGGTTTGCCAATCCTCTGGCTCACTAGCATTAACGAGATAGCCGCCGGAATTAATGAGCCCAGGCAATACAAAATACCCCAGGCCAACAAACGCTGCTCTGCTGGAAACAGCGGTAATAACAGCGCCAACCCAAACTTGCTACCCGAATAAAGTAGCCCATACTGGGAGGCTTGTTTCACCTGATCGACAGCAATAAAGGCGTTTCCAGCCAGCATACAGAGTTTTAAGCCAATCAGATCGGCCAATAAAAGCAGCAGAATAAAGGTCGGATTAACCCCTGGCAAAAGCAGCACCGTGAGAGGGAAAAGGGTGACCAGGGCAATCAACACAGAAATAACGATGGCCTGTAGCGCCCTCCCCCATTCCGTTGGAAATTGGGCATGATTACGGGACACATTTTGCACCATCACCTCGCCCATGCCAAAACCAACAAAGGGAAAGACAATCGCCCAAATGGCCTTAACTCCCTCAAAAACACCGTAGCCTTCGGCCCCCAGGGAGCGGGCTACCAGCATAAAGTACACGGTTTGGATGATGGCTTTAAGCGCACGGGAAAGCAGCATCCAAAGGCTGTCTCTCACAAAAGCTTTTTGCAAAAGCTGAGAGAGCTTTTTACTGGCTGTGGTTAGTAAATTAACCATGCCAATTAACGAATTTCTCGCAAAAGCTTCTCATACCGCTGCACCGGGATTCTGGCCTTAGCCGATATCATAACCGTGACATGCTGGGGCTGAATATTGGCTAGAAAATCACAAATTTCTGGCTCTGACATGGATTGCGTGGAAAAATACTGTAGCCCAGGGTAGACCTCATCGTAGTAGTGCCCGGCCTGTTCTTTAAGGATATTCTCTACAAACAGGCCGTAGAGAATATATTCTGACCAGTGCAGCGTGCTGGCCAGGGTTTCTATCCATGATCTGCTAAAACGGGCTTCTAGATAGTGCTTGAGCTTCACCACATTATGGCGTTTCCAGGTGACTAAATCGCCAATAAAGTTGGGGGCTGGATAGGTCACGGGTGGGCAGCCCAGTAGGGTTGTGGCGGTTTCGTACCAGCGCCGATGGGTCTTCCATTCCTGGGGAATGGAATGGGATTCTCGATAAAGCCGAACCTGACCCGATTGAATAAAGCTTTGATAGTTAAAGGGGCGCACAAAGGCTACATCAGAATCCACAAACCCGATGATATCTTCACTGAGTACTTCAGCCATTGATAGCTTAACTAATTGCTGAAGAATCCAGTTGCGCACGGGCAGAGTCTTTAAACTAAACCAGCCTTGATGGGAGAAGGGAATGCGCCGAATCCACCAGGGCAGAATGTCTTCTACGACTAAAATTTCGGTGGTGCGATCGCGCAGGGTTGTAAACAACAAAACATCCCGCCTATCTACTACGATGTAGTGCTTGACTGCATCAGGTAAGAATCGTTGCCTAGTCTCACAAAGCAACCGACAGCGCTCAAAATCTGGGGCATAGCTTGGTGTAATCAACCCAAAAGACAGAGCTTTGTGATTTAGGCTACAAGGCTTTGGATAGTCTAGTAATTCCATGCGATATCTTAATAGCGATTACATTGAGTCACGGGTATTCCGAAAATGGCTATAGCAACTTTATCACTCACCTCTCAATAGAGCATCCACCCAATAAAATATGAAAAACCTATGATGCAGCCTGGGGACATGCTGCCATTCTGCTGTTTCAGCCTCAAGTACCAATTAGGAACCAAGACGACATCCCTTACTAGCAAAAGGTTAAGGAATTGAGAACAGCGGCCATCCCAATTAGATTAAATCCCATAGATTAAGTCCCAATTAGATTAAGAATGTTCTCGATGATGGTTAAGCTCGGGCTCCTGCCGCCACAATAGAAAAATAATCAGTGCCGTCTTCTGCTGGCCGGTTCAGGGTGTTTCGGCAAACTCACGCTGACCACCGCCACCAAGGAGACTCACCCGAT
>CAYUBC010000366.1:0-4558 GCA_964442885.1 uncultured bacterium
GCAAACTGGGTGAAGATCAAGGCGCGATCGCCCTCGGCAACCAGTTCTTCAACCATTTCATCTAACCGCTGCAGCTTAACTGAGCGCCCCTTCAAGCCCAAACCAGACTCCTGCAAAAATAAGGCGGGATGATTACAGATTTGCTTAAGTTTGGTCAGCAACGCCAGAATTTGCCCCCTGCGCTGTACCCCGGTCGCATCGTCTAGGGTAGCCAGAGCGGCATCCACAGTCTGCTGGTAAAGATTCGCCTGCTCCGCCGACAGTCCACAAAAAACGGTCATTTCCTGCTTTTCTGGCAGGTCTTGGATGATGCTGCGATCCGTCTTGAGGCGGCGCAGAATAAACGGCTGCACCAGTGACTTCAAGGTTTTCAGCGAGGCCATGTCGCCATAGCGCTCAATGGGGGTAGCAAACCGACGCTGGAAGAAATTCTTTGGCCCCAGGTAGCCAGGATTCAAGAAATCCATAATTGACCACAGTTCGGTCAAACGGTTCTCTACAGGGGTGCCGGTCAGGGCTATGCGAAACTGCGCCTCAAGCTGCCGCACGGCTTTAGATTGCTTGGCCTCAGCATTTTTGATGTTCTGCGCTTCGTCCAGCACTAAACACTGCCAGGGCACCGACTGAAGCGGCTTCAAATCCCGATATACCAGCGCATAGCTGGTAATTACCAGGTGCTTACCCTGGGCAACCTTGGCAAAGGTACTGCCCTTGGCGCGCTTATCTCCATGGTGTACCAGGGTTTTAAGCTTGGGGGCAAACCGCTTCACCTCCTTTTCCCAGTTGCCCAGCACAGAGGTTGGACAGAGTAGCAATACTGGAGCCTCTAGCCAGCCGTTGTCCTGCAAGTGCAGCAAAAAGGCGATGAGCTGAATCGTCTTACCCAAGCCCATGTCGTCCGCCAGGCAGGCCCCCAGGCCCCACTGTTCCAGAAAAGCCAGCCACGCTACTCCTCTGGCCTGGTAGGGCCGCAGTTTACCCTTGAATCCGGTTGGCTCCACCATTTCTTCCAGGGATTGGTGGCCCGTGGTCAGGGTGTCAATCAACTGTTGTAGCGCCCCCGAGGCCTCAAAGCTGACCACTGGGAGTTTATCAATCAGTTGGGTGTCGCCGGTGCTAATGCGCAGGGCATCTTCCACCGAGAGGGGGGCGGCGGTTTTTTGGCCTTCCAGAAATCGCTGAGCCGCTTTCACATCCTGAGGCCGTAGTTCAACCCACTTGCCGTTGATTTCTACCAACGGCGAGCCCTGGTTGATCAATTGCTCAAATTCTGCGGCGCTGATGGTTTCACCGGCCAGGGACAGATCCCACTGAAAGTTGAGCAAACTCTTCAGCCCCAACCGCTGCCGTTGCTGGGTGGAGGGTACCTCAGCCTGTACCTTAAGCCCCAGGCGACTCTCGGTTTCATCGGTAGATGGCGCTAACCCCGGCGGCAGTTCTACCTCCACGCCGTTGTCCTGAAGTTGCCAGGCCGCCGCCTTGATGAACTGGTAGGCCTGAATGGGATCTAACTCGCAGTGGGTCGGGTGGGCCTGGTGCAGGCTCTCGCGAATTGGGTTATAAAACCGAACCGCCCGCCCCAACCCTGCCAGCAAAGTCTCTTGGGGATCTTTGAGAATGGCACCCTGATAGTAGAGCTCGGCCACCGGGTGCTGCCAGATAAATTCAGCGCTGGGTCGCCAGTCGGGCACAGCGACAGATTGCAGGGAATAGCGCAGCAACCAGGGGTGCTCAAGGGACTCTGGCGGTTGCAGCACCAGGCGCAGACGAAACTGTGCCGCCGGGTCATCGGCCAGCCGTTGCAGCGGCGTCGTCCAGGTGGTCAGGGCTTCTTGCAGGCGTGCCGCCGCCGCCGGACTGGCTTCCAGGCTACCCTGGGGCTTGGCCAGTGCCTGCAGCCAGGGCTGAAGCGGGAGTTCTTGCCCCAGGGAATTCAGCCCATTGGGGGGTTGGGCCTGGGTAATTTGGCGAATTTGATGGTCAACCTGAACCGTCAGAAACGAAATTAGCAGGTCTTGGGCCACATGGGCGGGAAGGACGCAGCTCAGCGTTGCCTCGACCCGGTTAGGCGGTAAATAGCTCTGACAAAGCCGGGGCATGGCCAGGGAAAAATTGCGCAGCCGCTCCTGGTCGGCAGCACTATCTAACAGGGGTCGCCAGTGAGCAGCCAGGGTTTGGCTAGTCAATTCAATGGTCGGTAGGTATTTGCCCCGGGCCAGAAGATTCAACCCCCAGCGGGCAATATGGCCCCAAAACCGCAAATCATCACCGATGACCTCGCTACCTGGTAGAGGTTGTTGACCAAGGGGCAGGGCCAGCAGCAGCGGCAGCACATCGGCAGGGGGAAACCACCAGCCTTGCAACTGCCAGGGATGCAGGACGCGATGATCTGGGGCATTGGGCTCATCCTGGGCTGCTCCGTGGGCCGAGTGAATGGGCTGGAGTGCCTCAGCCTCCAGATAGGAGGGCAGTTGCACAGACGTTTCCCCCCAAACTGGCTCAACGCCCCGCCGAGCCGCCGAGCGGCGGCCACTACCGCGCCTAGCGGTGCCACTAGCAGAAGCCTGACGCCCCCCAGATTCACGGGAGCTACGGGCAACCGTTACGGTATCTGGCAACAGATTCTTAGCGTCACCCTTGGTGCCAATTTGCAACTGCAAGCGAGTCAGAAGCTCGGCCATATCAGCTTGGGCGATGGCATAGGGATGCAGGCCAACCCCTTCCCACGCCGCAAACCCGCCCTGAGGCAACGGTTTCCAGGCTTCTCCCCAGAGAAAGAACTGCTGCGCCTGAGGAAACCAACCAATGTGTAGTGTTGCCATTAACCTGTCGTACTGCTCACTGAAATCTTATCCAAGCCTGGGGCCAAGGCTTTTCCAGAGGTTTCCTAAGCTAACCCCTTGGTGCCCGACACCCCTTGGCAGAGTATCTGCTTAACCCGTTTATCTTAACGCCTTTGTTGAGCGGGTCGAGCCATCCTCCACCAAGGCAATTTGTCAGGGTCAATACTCCACAATTACCGGCACATGATCGCTAGGTTTTTCCCAGCGCCGGGGCTCAATGTCAATGGTGCAAGCGGTAGCGCGATCGTACAACTCTGGGGATAGGTAGTGATGGTCAATGCGCCAACCCAGGTTCCGCCGAAAGGAGCCCGCTCGATAGTCCCACCAGCTAAAGTAGCCGCCTTCATCGGTGAATTTGCGAAAACCATCGGCCAAACCCACCGTTAATACCGATTTCAACGTCTCTCGCTCTAGGGGAGAGGCCATGATGTGGTTGGCTTTGTCCTCAGGGTTGTAGATGTCCTTATCCTCTAAAGCGATATTAAAGTCCCCACAAACATTCAGTAGAGGATAGTTCGCCAACACTGCCGCCAGGTAGTCTTTCAAGCAGGCTAACCAGGCCAGTTTGTAGGCGTACTTATCACTACCCACCGAGTTGCCATTGGGCACATAGAGATTGACGACATACACCCCGTCATACAGCCCGGCAATCACCCGCTTTTGGTCATCTAAATCGCCCACCCGCTCTTCCCCAACCACAGGGGTAAAGCCGTGCTGCACAGCCTCCATTGGCTGACGGCTCACCAGCGCCACTCCGTTGTAGGACTTCTGGCCATGAACGCAAGTGTGATAGCCCAAGGCCGCAAAGGCATCGGCCGGAAAATCTGCATCCACTACCTTGGTTTCTTGTAAACACAGCACATCCACGGGATTCTCCTGGAGCCACTGCGTAGCATGGTCAAGGCGAGAGCGAATTGAGTTAACGTTCCAGGTAGCAACTTTCATGACGGGCTTAGGGTAGAAAAGGAGAGTCACAATGTTCTAGCTTAAGGTGAACTATGGCAAAAGGCGGAAGGATAAGGGCAGAAGGATGAAGTTAACTGTCCGCAGTCTAGGAAGGTCAGGGTCTCAGACCGTCCTAAACAATGCTTGAGCTAACCAATAGTCCCTTTAAGCGTTGATGCTTGCTATGAAAACCAACCCCTCTGGTCTAAACGGTGATGCTCTAGTCAAAGAAGTTTGCCGCCGAATTCGGGTAGCCCGGAGCTACTGGGACGCTCACAATAACGCCGCCTGCCGGGGGGAGCGCGAAAAAGCCCTGGCCCTTTACCACACCCTAACCAAGGAGCAGAAAGACCAAATTCCCCAGGCCCTACGGGTATGGCTGCGCTACCGTAGCGAAAAATATTTTGGTGCCCATCGCACCCCTCCCAAAGCCAGGCCCGCCCGCCACAAAAAACCGTAGGAACGGAGGGCCTACGCTTTAGCCAATCCCTTGGCGCGGATAGAAGTTTTGCCCCTAACCGGGCAGCTACCAATCTTCGGCTTCGCCACCGACCACCACATTCTTGATCCTCAAGCTGGGGCCACCGCAGCCGACGGGCAGGCCATTTTGCCCACCTTTGCCACAGCCGCCCGATTCATCCCAGTAAAAATCGTCGCCAATTGCCACAATATCGGCCAGGGTGCGAAACACATTGCCTGACAGGGTTACATCTCGCACGGGTTCAGCTAACTGCCCATTGCGAATCATCCAGGCTTCCCCGGCGGTAAAG
>CAYUBC010000367.1:0-4558 GCA_964442885.1 uncultured bacterium
CCCATCAGTTGCCCCTCAATGACGCAATTCCTGCCTGCCCTAAGGTTCTCCAGGAGCTCGCGGCAGATTCCTTCTTTCACAACTGGCTGGCTCATCCCCAGGAGGATGCCTACTGGCACGCCCTCACCCCCGACCTCAGCCAGGTAGACCTGCCCATGCTGCACATCGGTGGCTGGTTTGACCCCTACCTGCGCGGCGACCTCCGTCTCTACCAGCAGATGAAAGCCCAGAGCCAGGCTCCTCAACACCTGTGGATTGGCCCCTGGGGGCACCTGCCCTGGAGTCGGCGAGGCGGCTCGGTGGACTTTGGCCCAGAGGCCGAAAGCCCGATTGATCGTCTGCAACTTCGCTGGTTCGACCATGTTCTCAAAGGTGCGGACACTGGTTTGGGTCAGGAGTCTCCGGTGTGGCTGTTTGAAATCAACCGCAACCGCTGGCAGGGCTTTGATGACTGGCCCGCAGGCCCGGAAAAATGCCTGTACCTCACCAGTTCTGGCCTGGCCGGGATGCGCCAGGATGATGGCCAACTGGCTGATGCGCTGCCTGAGGCCACCACCACGGGGCAGGATACCATCGTCCATGACCCCTGGCGTCCGGTGCCAGCTTTGGGCGGACACAGTAGCCTGCCCGCTGGTCGGTTTGACCGAGGGGCCATCGATGGCCGTAGCGATGTGTTGACCTATACCACCAGTCCCTTCATTCAGCCCCTGCGGGTTGCCGGTGTGATTCAACTGGAGCTGTATGGCCAGGCCAATGCGCCCAGTTTTGATCTCAGCGCCGTCGTGTCAGAGGTTTGTACCGATGGCCGAGTCATGACCCTGACCCAGGGCTACGGCAGGGCTGAAACCCTAGCAGCCCCGGTTGAGAGTCAGCAGAATCCCACCCTGTTAAGGATTCATCTAGCCCTGCAGCCCACCTGTTTTGTGGTGCCGGTGGGCCATGCCCTACGGGTAAGCCTGGCGGCAGCGGCTTTTCCCGCTTATCCGGTAAATAGTGGCACGGGGCAAGCGGTTGGGGAGGTGGCGCAAATCGACCATCGCGTGATCACGCTAGCGATCTGGCATGGGCCTGAGTACCCGTCTCGGTTGAAGCTGCCTTTGACGCCGGTTGGTTGGTAGGCGAAAGGGAAGGGGGAAGGGGTAAAGGGCAAAGGGCAAAATGCAAAATGTAATAAGTAAGGGGCGGGAGGTAGAGGTTAGTTGAATGGATGGCTGAAGGTAAAGGTTACTGGGCAGAGGGTTAAGGGGCTATGGGGGTAAGTTTTATGGGGGCAGGGCATGATCATTGTGTTAATGGGGGTTTCTGGCGTGGGCAAAACCACGATTGGGAAGCTCCTGGCCCAGGCGTTGGGGATTGCCTTCTACGACGGAGATGATTTTCACTCTGAGGCCAATATTGCCAAAATGAGCCGGGGTGAGCCGTTAACGGATGGCGATCGCGCCCTCTGGCTAGCTTCCTTGCAAGAGCTAATTCAACAACTCTTGGCCGCTGACCAGGCTGCCGTAATCGCCTGTTCTGCCCTTAGAGCCAGCTACCGCCAGCAACTCCAGGGAGATAGTGACCGGGTTGTACTGGTTTACCTGAAGGGTTCCTACGAGCTAATTCAGCAACGGCTTAACCTGCGTCAGGGGCACTTTATGAGTCCCCAGCTACTGGCCAGCCAGTTTACGTTGCTGGAAGAACCGGAGGACGTGTTGGTCGTGGATGTGGCCCAGCCCCTGGAGCAGGTGGTGGACAGGATTGTTAGCCATGTGGGTGGGAGAGTCTGATCTCAGGGGTTAGCAGGCTCAAATTTAGGGTTTTTAGGAGAATGTGAGGGCTATCACCGCAGGGCTTTATCTTTTAATAATTGGTCTAACCAGTGGTGGCTGGGCTCTGGCAGCGCTGGTGGTGGTGGTGCCTGGGTATAGTCAAGGCGAGTTTGGTAGCGGCCCCGGTCGTAAACGCCTTGGAAAACCGGCTGCAGGGTTAGCTCAATCGGCAGTTCCGACGAGCCTAATGGGATGGGAATATCGGGCAGCGGGTCTGGCAAACTAAAGCTATAGAGGTCTGCCCTGGGGCGCTGGGCGCTAACGCTGACCAGAATTCGGTAGTCATGGGGTTGAACCGGGTTGAGCACTGGCATGGGTTCGCCCCCTCGCAGCAGGTCAATTTCGACCAGGTTAGTGAAGCTGCTCAGTACCTGGCGACGCTTTTCTTCATACACTAAACGACCCTGTCCAGGGCGCTTGTTTTTAGGAGAGAGCAGCTCAATGACGGTAATGACCTTGCCAGTGGATACCTCGCGGATTTCCAGATATCGCTCCGTGACCTCTACCGGCATTGGTAAGGTGACTGGCTGAGGGCGAATTTGGGTTGCCAGTCTGGCCCCGTGATCTGCGGCTTTGGGTTGAGCAGGTAACGTTGATGGTTTAACGGCAACAACGGCATCAGGAACACCCACCAGCAACCCGCCATCCTCTTCAGTGAGATAAGTGCGGGTTTCTACCTCAACGTAATACTGTGAGTCAAGCTCAGCTTCAATGGCATCGGCCATAGCCACAATCAGGCGGCTGTGGAAAGACGACCAAAAGGCAGGCTGTTCGAGGTAAGGATCCATGCCAGGAAAAGGGGAAGCCATCGAACCTACTCAGCTAACGCGGCCTGACTTCATCATATCGAACCCGATATGGAACCCGTGTAGTGAGCCAGTGCCCTACAGTTGCCCCTGCCAGGTTAGTGATTGCTGGGCCGAGTTAGCGCCCAGAGAACGAGTTGCTGTAATTTCCAGGTTGGCGTAAGTGCCGGGGCGCAGGCTAGGGTTTACCAGCGGCAACTGGCCCAGGGCCAGCTCAAAGCGGTTGCCATTCAGGGTTATTTGGTCGGGGCTGAGAACGCCCTCGTAGACAGTGGTGTAGCGGGGGCGGGGGCGATCGCGGGGGTCATCTTCCGTGGTTTTGAGGGTGACGCGAAACTGAGTATTCAGGAAGGCGGATTCCCCTGCCAAATCCAGCACAATGGCTTTGAGATCTGGGCCGCTATTCTGTAAGCCGCCCCAGGCTAACCGGGTGGCATCCTGACGGCGAACCACATCGGTAACGGTAATGACCATCTGTTCCCCCTGGCGCTGGGTGGTGTACGCAGTCCACAACTCGTCAGAAAACGTAGCGGCCAGGCTGCCATCCACCTGGAGAGTGGCGGTGATGGCCTCAGCGGCAAAGGCATTGAGCGATCGCGGAGCCTGCCAATCCAGGGTAATAACCCCTTCAACCCGGCCTGTGTATGCCTGGTAGCTGTCATTCACCCGTGAGCCAGGGGCCAGCAGCGCCTTCGCCCCAGGGCGAGTAGCCCACAGATTGCGGGATAGCGGCAGCGGCTGCGTGGCCAGGGTTGGCAGCGCCACCGTCTGAGTCGGATTTTCTGGCAACAGCGGTTCTAGCTGATTGACTAGCCAAAGCTGCCCATCCCGACCGGGCTGGCCATCCTGGCCAAAGTTACCGGTGGCCCCATCGTACCCGTTATGGCAAAAATACCGGCTGGTGTGGCACTGGTAGTCGGCCTGGCCAGGGGTACCCGTGCAGGTTTGCAACTCCCAGCTCGACACCCGACAGCGACAGCCCAAAGCGCCATTGCCGCCCCGTCCGCCCCGTCCGCCCTGGCCACCAGGGGCGATGACGGCAAGCTGCCGAATCTGGGCAAGATTCTGGTAGTACACCGTTAAATCTCCGCCGTGGCCGCCGTGGCCGCCCCTACCGCCATCGCCGCCATCGCCGCCGTTGGCCATTTGCACATCGTAGGCCACCGACCGGGGATGGTCATCGCAGCGGGGCCGGTAGCCATCCTCGCCATCCTCACCACCCTCGCCATCTCCCCCACCCAGGGTAAAGCTGGTGGGGGTTCCATTCGCCACAGTGCTGGTGGGTTGGCCCGACGAGCCATCGCGCCCCGGTCGCCCGTCCCGCCCCCGTTGACCATCGGTTCCGTAGGTGTGGCGTTCGGCAGCATAGGCCAGTAAGGAGCAGCCGTTGAAGGAGGGTAAGGGTATAGCCAGTAAGCCGCCCAACAACAGCGGCGGAAAGAACAGCGCCAGTGCCCGTTTCACAGGGGGTCTCCTGTAGCGTCACGTTGCTCCAATGGTAGCTAACGGATAGCTGTTACCCAACGGCCCTGTGCCAGCTCTAAAAGCTAACCCCCAGGCTGGTTAGGCAACCCTGGGGGTGAATGGCTGGTCGAATTCTGGCCCTTGGATCATCGGCTGAAGGGTACTGTGAGAGGGTGATTGGAGCGCGGCTTTACTCTGAAACCGTTCTCGCTACAGTCGATCGCCCTGACTTTCTGTAAACTGGAAAATGACTGTCAAAACACCACAGACGTAAGGAAGCAGCACATCATGGGGTTATTTGATCGCGTGAGCCGGGTGGTTCGCTCTAACCTGAATGCCGCGGTGAGTTCAGCGGAGGATCCGGAAAAGATCCTGGAACAGGCCATTATCGACATGCAGGAAGACCTGGTACAGATGCGTCAAGCCGTAGCAGGCGCGATCGCTAGCCAAAAGCGGGTGCAGCAGCAGTACGACCGA
>CAYUBC010000368.1:0-253 GCA_964442885.1 uncultured bacterium
GGCCACCATGTCAGCGGCAGAGTTAAGACAGCCGACTCGCAGGGCTTCTTCGAGGGCCAGTTCCAGATCAAAGTCGTCGGTTTCTAACAACTGCACCTGGTTGGCTGAGGCCAGATATTTAGAGAGATAGCGGGCCTCGGCGGTAACTTGCTTGAGGGTGTCGAGGTCGGGGTTAAGTTCGACTTCAGTTTTGAGGGTGGTTTGGTGGGCCAGGGGTAGCTTTTCCATCTCCTTTACCAGGGGGGCAATGTAG
>CAYUBC010000368.1:263-4557 GCA_964442885.1 uncultured bacterium
GGAGGTCATGGCGGCCCACTCGTTAGCCACCTGGCGCACCTCGCGGCGGGTAATGTGGTCGCCCTTGCGGGCTGAGTCGCTAACCAGTTGCTGCACTTCAGGAGCGGCCTTAGCGGTTTCTACAAAGGCCCGCTTGCTGAACTGGTTGACATCCTTGGGGGTGAGCATCCCGGCTTCTAGCAGTTGGTCGGCGCTGTCGGCCAGTTCGATCAGGTTGTAGGCATGACTTTTGGTAATTTCGCGCTCCTTCAGCCAGTTTAAAAAACCGGTGCCGCGACCGTCGCCGCCGCGCTTTTCGCGATCGCGCACTGTCCGCAAAATCCGCCCCCGCCAGATATCGGTTTGCAGGTCGAAGCGATCGCACACCTGCCAGGCCACCTCCACCTGCTGGTTAAACTCATAGTCAGAGATGCGCTCATCGTTGGGATCAGGCAGCTCAAACACCAGCTCTCCCGCTTGCATCGCTGACTGAATCACCTCAGAAGAATAGGGCATTGCTGCCGTCATACCGTTGTTACCCCTACGCACAGGCTGTTTATTCTCCCACGTCTGCGGCGAGGTTGGGGGCGATATTAGCTCTATCGATAGGTTAAGCAAGTCGGTTCAAGCAAACGGTTAACGTTCAATTCGCCACAATTTGTTTCACTACCGTTTGGGCTGAATAACTCACCCCAGCCGTGCCCTCGCCTGGATGAGTGGAGTCGCCCACCAGCCAGAGGCCGCCAATGGGGGTACGGTTGGCAAAGCCAAAGGGGCCGTAGCTGCTGACTCGCATGCCCAGACCGCCAACCATGCCCTGGTGGCGAGCGGTGAAATGGGCAAAGGTGCGAGGGGTAGCCGCTTCAACATGCATGATGTTGTCCGAGGAAAGGGCGAAGTAGCTAGATAGCCGCCGAATTGCGCCATCGGTGTAGGACTGTTTCATGGCCTGGTAGTCAGAGGTGCGCCACCAGGGCTCTACCGCCGTAAACGATGAAGCAATGATCGTGGCCTGGCCCTCTGGAGCGCGGCCATCACCGGGGCGGCTAACGGAGACAAACAGCGCGTTATTGTCGCCAATGGGGCCATCGTAGTTGTAGAAAAATTGCAGGTGGGGCGGGCAGTCAGCCGGAATAGCCGCGGCATCGACACCCAGGTAAATGACAAAGGCTCCGCTGCCGGGCGGCAAATGGGCCACCCGTTGTTTATATCCGTTGGGAGCCTGGTCATCTAGCAGCGCCACCAGGTTTTGTACCGTGACGTTGGCCACCACGTGGTCAGCCGGTTCAACCCAGCTCTGCCCGGTTTTTGGGTGCTGCACCGTTATCCCCGTCACCCGCCCGTGTGGGGCATGGATGCGCTGAACCGTATGGCGCATTTGAAGCATGCCACCATCCCGGAGTAGCGCTTTTTCCAGGCGATCGCTCAACACCTGCATACTGCCCTTGAGATGAAACAAGCCCTGGGGCGCTTGCGATACGCTCAGAGCTGTAGCAGCGTAGAGCATGGCGGTTTCATCGGCATCAACCTGGGAATAGAGCTTAAGTTGCAGGTCAAGGAAGGTTTTCAAGCGACGATCGCCGGCCAGCCCTAGCTGTGTTAAGACTTGCCCCACGGTGGAAAACGTGTAAGGAACTGTCAGAAACGTATCTGGCCGCAGCGCTTGCAGCAGGCGGCCCAAATCCCACAGGTTGCGGGGCGGCAGCACCGGCTCACGGGCCTGAAATCGCCAACTGGGCTGAAACAGGTGCTGCATCAGTGCCCAAAAAGGCTCACTGTCAGGAAACTGCCGTTGCCGCTCAGCCCGCCAGGCGACGGGGTCACGCCAGACGTTGATGGGGGTTGTCTCACCGGGTAAAAAAACCGCACAGGCCGGGTCGCAGGGAGTCGCGTCGGGCAGGGGAACGTCTAGTTCGGCAAAAATCTGGTGATGAATGCCCCCAGGTTCTAGCCCAGCTACCTGGGTAGCTCCCACATCAAAGGTAAAGCCTCGCCGCTTAAAGGTAGACGCGCATCCCCCCGGCACTAGAGCCTGGTCAAACACCCGTACGTGGTAGCCACGCCGGGCCAGCAAAGCGGCAGCGGTTAAGCCCCCAATGCCAGCACCAATGACTACCACCTTATTTCTACCGGATGACGAGACGGAACTGGCCATAGCGTATTTACATTTCTTAATAATGCTCTCAGTTTAGCGCAGGGTGAAGACCGCCTCCAATCCCCGCCAGCTTTTGTTCGATTACGGTCATGGCTCACCCATAAAGGTGTTTGGGTGAAGACTGCCTCCGATCACAGCCAGCTTTTATCCGCATGGGGCATCATAGCCCTGAGGAAGCTCCCCCGTTACCCTATGGCAATAGCCCTGAGGAAAATCCCCCGTTACCCTATGGCAAACGACGCCCCTTCAGCAAAATTCAGTTCAAAAGCAGCCTCGCCTGGCCCGGCCCCAAACGCCCTTGAGCCCTGCGTCACTGATTTACTAGCCGCGATAGAAACCTGGCAACTCGCCGTTGCAACGCTAGTTAAAAGCGGCAGAAAACGCTCAGCGAAGGAAAAAGCCATTGCTAAGGCCAGCCAGGCCATCATCGAACAACTTCAGGATCCCGCACTGCAAACCGCCATCAATGAGTTGATGCAACAGGCCCAGGGCACGTTGGCAGCGGCCATTGCCCAACTCAATCAGGATCTTCTGAAGCATCGAGAGCCTTTAATCGCCCGGGAACTAGAGACGATTCGCGCCCTCTACATCAGCCAAAAGCAGTTTCATCGACTGGTAGAGGCTTATCTCAAGAACCGCCATCGTCCCTACCTGCAGGATGCTGCGGCCCTGGAGAGTCTGGCTACCGTCACCGCCTACTTTGAGCAACTTCAACCGACGCTGTTAGAGACTGTAGAGCAGCTCAGGGCTTTGCCCCGTAAACCTAAAAAGGCCCGTAAGCGAGAAGTGGGACGAGGCAGTGCCTTTGCGGCGATGGGGTTGGCGCTACTGGCCGCCAATACGTTGATAGACGACCGCCAAACCCAGGCAACATCCTACATCCTGGGGGGTAATGCCCTTTTAAAGGCCATTCATGACCTGATTGGCGATCGCGTGGAACTTGGCCGACCCTGAGCAACGCCTAACCCCAGCCCCACAGAAATGTCCACTCGTCAACAAATTTAACAATATGTTACAGTAGTGTTATCTGCCCACGGTGCGCCTGCACTAGGAGTAATCACGATGAATTCCAATGAGCAACTCTCCCTTGAACAGCAGTTTGAGCTACGCCTGTTTGCCGACCAGGTGCGTGACCTCTCCCTGGAGGAAGCTCAAGAGCTGTTGATTCGCCTACGGGAAAGCATGGTCATCCAGGCCAATACCTTTCAGGACATTATCAAAGCATCTTGGGGCATTGGCCAAGATCTAGCCAGTGTTTTGGAATACTAAGGCCAAAAGTGTGGCCCGTTGAGGCAGGTGCATCTATGTCTCCGGGCTGACCGTTTCATGCTGTTCACCAAGGATCTAGATACCTATGGCGGCTCACTCTATCAATAGCCAACTTGGCTCCGTTACCCCGGCTAAGCTAGATTTACTGGGGTTAGCTTTTTTCTTTCTGGGCGCACCCCACATCTACGGCACGCTGCGACAGCGTTCCTCTCGCCGTAGTAAGCCATCCGCACCTAAGGTTCTAAGCCTGGTTTTCCTGGCTATGGTCATTGCCAGCCTGTTTGAGTTATGGGCATGGTAAGTGATGACCTACTACACCGTCTTAGGTCTAACCATATAGCTCTGCTCAATCCAAAATCGGTATCACGGGCCTTCTAAAAACTGGGCAATTAGCTCTTCAGCCGGTTCAACCATGGCCCATGTACCGTCGGCCTGTCGCCGCATAGTGGCGAAGGCGATGACCTCACCCTTGCCCAGGCTATCGCCCTGATTGCGATCGCCAATTTCTGGGTTTTTAAGGCCACACAGCCGAAACAGATAGGCTGGGACATCGGGGCTGGAAATAATCACACATAGGTTTTCGTAGCCCTCGGCTGTTTCTACCCGGCCATCAAAGGGCATAAACACTTTATGGCCATCCAGGTTAATGGCCACATCACCCAAGCCGCTGTGCACAGCATAGCCCGCTAACTTATCGCCAGGCTGTAGGGTCCATTCTTGATAGAGATTAACGTTGCGCGAGGGGACAGAAGATCCTGAACTACTGCACCCTAGCGCTCCACCCAAAACGCCCAGGGCCAGCCCCCAACCCCAGAGTCTACCTATGCCTGCCCCTCTCATAGCGCTGTGCTCTCCCTACCCTGTGCTCAGCAAAATTCATACGTACTAATC
>CAYUBC010000369.1:0-4551 GCA_964442885.1 uncultured bacterium
TACTTGGCGTCGTAGGTGGCATCGGCGTGGGAGGGGCGATAGGTGGTGGCCATTTCGCTGTAGTCCTGGGGCCGGGTGTCCTGATTGCGCACCAGGATGGAAATTGGCGTTCCTAAGGTCTTACCTTGAAAGATGCCAGAGAGAATTTCGCAGCGATCGCTCTCCTTGCGAGGCGTCGTAATTTTGCTCTGGCCAGGGCGGCGGCGGTCTAGCTCGGCCTGAATCTCCTCCACACTCAGGTCTAGGCGGGGTGGGCAGCCATCAATCACCACCCCTACTCCACCCCCGTGGGACTCGCCAAAGGTAGTGATCCGAAATAAATGCCCAAAGGTATTGCCCATAAGATCGGTTCCGCCCAATATCAAGGTGTTCCGATCCTACTATCTTGCTCCGTCGCCTGGCTATCTGGCCTGGCTATTTGGTCTGGGCGGACTGGTTATCTTCCAGCTTGAGAAAATAGCGTGGGTTAACGGCCCGGCCATTGCGGTAAATACCATAGTGCAGGTGAGGCCCAGAGGAGCGCCCGGTGCTGCCCAGTAGGCCCACAATCTCGCCGCGCTGGAGGCGATCGCCAACCTCCACCTGCAAGCGCGACAGGTGGGCGTAGAGAGTTTCGTAACCATAGCCGTGGTCGATAATGACGTGGTGGCCGTAGCCGCCATCGTAGGTAGCTTTTACCACAACACCCTCGGCGGCGGCCAGAATCGGCTTACCCACTGGCCCGGCAAAATCTAGCCCCTCGTGGACTTCATAGCTCCGTCCCCCGAAAGGATTGGGGCGCAGGCCAAACTCAGACGATATCTCAATTTTTCCGGCTAGGGGTTGACCATTGGGAAAGGCCGAGGCCCGCTCAGCCTCTAGTTCTAACGTCGCTTCCAGGGCTGGCTTAACATCCGCCGATAGCTCGGTTTTCATGTCTGGCAGTTGTTGTTTGGCTGCTTCAAACATCACTTCCGGAGGAGCCACCGCCGCCAGGCCGCCCCTGGGTGTGGTTTCAGGGTTCACAGGGGTAGCCTCAATGGTGCTGTCGGACAGCCCCGCCCGCGTTTTGAGCGCCTTAATCTCAGAGCCAATGGCATCGAGCTGGGTGAGCACCTCTGTGGCGGTTTTGGTAAGGGTTTGGTTGCGCTGGGCCAGTTGCCAGTTGTGGTAAGTCAAAGCCGTAATCCACAGGGTAGGAATGCCCACCAGCAGCGCCAGCCCGATCAGCAGGGTAGTAGGACGAAGCACCACGGTAATCGGCGCTTTGCCGGTTGCCGTAATCAACACGGTGTAGGGTTTGAGTTGACGCAGGGCCATGGCAAGTTTCAGTCCCAAGTATTGAACGCACCCTCAAATATTCAGCCAGCAGATGCGGTGAACAGAAAGGATTATACGGGGATCACGGCATTTGCACAATTTCGAGGCAGAATGCCAAGTATTTCTGGCGTTATCCGTCGTCCCACCCCGGCGTTAATAATCGTTTACAATTGAATAGATGTTCCTTACCGGGTAAGTAAACACAATGGACGCAACCTGGCTGGATAGTAATTCCTGGCTGTTAGAGATGGGAGGCAAGCGCATCCTGGTTGACCCCTGGCTGGTGGGCGACCTGGTGTTTGGCAATCAGGCCTGGCTGTTTAAGGGATCGCATCCGGCACCCAGGTCGCTACCGGACGCTGTTGATCTAATCCTGCTGAGTCAGGGTCTAGAGGATCACGCCCATCCCCCCACTCTGAAGGCGCTAGACAAGTCGATTCCGGTGGTGGGATCCGAGAGTGCTGCGAAGGTGGCGCGGGAGCTGGGCTACACCCAGGTGACCAGCCTCGCACACGGTGAAAGCTTCACCCTGGATACGGCTGTCAAGATCAAGGCTGTCCCTGGCTCTCCCATTGGCCCTACCACCGTCGAAAACGGATACGTGCTGAGAGATTTGCAGGCGGGCACCTCGCTGTTCTACGAGCCCCACGGCTTCCATCCCCCCAGCCTCAAGGAGGACGCCCCGATTGATGTGGTGATTACCCCTGTGTTGGATTTGGCCCTACCGCTGCTTGGCCCCATTGTTCGCGGCCAAAAGGGGGCTGAGGAACTGGTGGAATGGCTGCGTCCCCAGGTCGTTTTGCCAACCGCAGATGCAGCGGAAATCCAGTACAGCGGCCTGCTGCTGTCTTTACTGAAAGCCGTGGGCGGGGCGGATGCTCTACAGACAGCGCTACAAGCCAAGGGGTATACCACTCAGGTGGTGTCCCCGCAGGTTGGGCAACGGTTTTCCCTGGAGTTACAAACTGACTCGGCCCTGGCTGGGTGAGGCAGGGTGGCGTTGGCTTGAGGGCAATGCATTGCGGTTGCGAATGCAGCCTGGGGAATGGCTACAGAATGGCCTTGGGCTTGAGTTAACGATCAAAGCTGGCGATGGAGCGAGCGGCCCCGATGCTTTGTTCTCCTGGGCCGTAGGTGAGTTCCAGGGCCTGCTGCTGGGCAAAGGCGCTAGAGGCTTCGCGGTAGACGCTACGGGTAGTAGGCAGGGTACGGCGCTGGCCGTTGTGGTCAAAGGTGATGGCATACTCCACATCCTTTTGCAGGAGGGGGTCGGTGCGCTGCTCGTTGGGCTCCCGTTGGCGGCTGTCTAGCTCGGCGGCGGTGGGGCGAGGCGGCAGAGCTGGCCACCAAAGTCCTTCATCGTCGGGGCCGGTAACAGCGCCTTGGGGCTGAAGGCCGTTACGGTTGACCAGGGAGGTAGAAGCAAAGGTTTCTGTGTGAATGGTCTGCCGTCGGTCAAAGCTGCGGGCATATTCGACCTGCCAGGTGTAAGTCACCGTGGCGGTGGCCTCGTAGGTGCCGGTGGTAATGGCATCGCCAGTGGCCGGGTAGTTCTCGCAGCCCGCTACCAGGCTAACAGCCAGACCCACAGCGCCCAGGCTCAACCGAGAGAACGCTAATCCAGGAAAGAGACGCACCATAGACGAGTTGACTCCGCAATCAGGGCACACCTCCTAAGACATATCATTCCTCAGTAAGGAATCGCTAAGACTGGGGGCGAGTTCCCAGAGTGGCACAGGCCAGAGTGGCACAAGATTTTGTTTAAATTGTTAACTTCCTTATTTATCTCGGTATATTCCGGATTGAACTGGAAAGAATAGGTGAAGTAGGTAGGGGTTGTCGCCAACTCCCGGTATCCTGACGAGGATAGTACTCCTGAAATAATCTTTAAAATTTCATAGGTGTTCCTGCTGATAGCTGCCCCCGCTTTCAAGAGGATTCTTGATGACCCAAACGCCCCTATCTCTCCAACAAACCTTCCAAACCCTATCCCCCTTTAACTGCCTGCCTGAGGCAGCCCTGCAGCAGCTATTACAAACAGCTCAGCCCTTTAAGTATCGGGTGGGTCAACCGCTGATGCGGCGAGAGGTGCTGACTCAGCAGGTGATTGTGCTGCTAGAAGGGCAGGCCCGACTGCTGGGGTACGATCCTCGCAATCAGCAGCCCGTTACCCTACAGCGGCTGGCGCGGGGGGAACTGGTGGGGGTGATCAGCCTGATTCGGGGGCAACCCTGTGAAACGGTGATTGCCTCTACGGAAGTGCTGGCCTTAACCTTGCCGTCTTACACCTTTTTGCAGTTTTTGGATGACTATCCCGACTTTGGCCGGGCGATTCGGGATCAAATTTATCAAATTGAAGCCTTTGACCTGCTCAGCCAGCACGCCCAGGAGCGAGCCTTGGATCTGGGAGATTTGAAGGCCAAAGCCCGCATGGTGTGTGACGAATCGGCAATTGTCACGCTGCCCAATGGCGTTTGCAGTTTGAGTAATTTGGATCCTGGGCTGACCTGGATTTTGAGCGGGGGTACGATTCTCAACGTGCCGGTGGGGGCTGCGATGCCCGTGGAGCCTAACTCGACAGTGGAAGTGCTTAGCCCCCAGGGAGCCCGGTTGATTGGGCTTACTCCCGCCGTACTGGCCGAAACCTTTCAGGTGGACGCTGAGCCGGAGGTGATTGAGCACAAGCCCGTGGAAGTGCTGGATGTGAACGGCATTCCCTACGCCACCGAGGCCCAGTTGACGGCCAGCCCTGGCGCAGCGGCGACGGAGTCTAGAGGAGACGGTCGGGCTCAGGGCTATCCCTTTGCTCGCGGACGGGGCCAGGTGGATGGGGCGCTGGCCTGCTTCGATATGCTTAGCCAGTACTTTAAGATGCCTTTCCGCAGGGATGTCATCAAGCGCATCCTGGCCAGCCAGCATGAGCGTATGGGTCAGCTCTCGCTGCCCATTTGCGGCTCGATTAGCGAAATGGTGGGGCTGAAAACCCAGCTGGTACGGGTGCCGGTAGGGGCCTTTAGCCGCCTCAACACCCCCTGTCTAATTGCCTGGCAAGACAGCTTTGCAATTCTCTACGAAACCTCTGAAAAAGCCTACATTCTTGGGGATCCTGAGGTTGGGTTAATTCGCCGCACCCCGGAGAGCTTTGCCGCCGCCTGGGGCGATAGTGGTGAGGTGCTGCTGCTGGAGCAAACCCGCGAAACGCCCCAGCAAAAGTTTGGCTTGCAGTGGTTCTGGCCCTCCATTCAAAAGTAT
>CAYUBC010000370.1:0-4547 GCA_964442885.1 uncultured bacterium
CTACAAACCCAAAGGGTGATAGTTCCCACCACGCTGTTGACAGCCTGCTGCATCACCAGGCTCCAAACGCCAAAGCCCAGCAGAGCCAGAGAAATACCAACCACACCGCCAGTAAAGGTACCTATGAGTTGCCGGGTCGCCAGAGCTTTGTATTCAAACTGGCGCTCAAGAATTGAGTGCTGCACCTGGCCCAGGGCAGAAAACACCAACAGCCCGGAAAAACAGCGAAGAATGGGCGTGAGTGCCGGTTCCCCAAAGGCATTAGCCACCGGCCCAGCAACTGCAACCCCTATCGCTGCAATGGCAACACCAACGGCCAGGTTAATCCAAAATGCTGTATTCAGGTGTTCTGGCTCTAGCTCTTGTCGTTGGATAATGGCCTGGCTAAAGCCTTGCTCCAGAAATAGCCACATAAAGGCCAGAAAAACATTGGCCAGAGCAACCAGGCCAAAGTCGTTGGGGGCCAGCAGGCGCGCCAGGATGAAAAAAATTAACAGCGTTCCCATCTGGCTGCCCCAGTTGCGGACGGCAGACCAAATCACCCCACTAATGGCTTTATGTTTGATGTTCATGCCGTGGTTGTGCCAGGTAGATCAGCCTTGTGCCTGTACTCGGTTTGCCGCCCATAGGGTTAAGGTGTTTTTAGCTCTGGGGTAGGCACTGGGGAAAACCCTGTAAGGCGCTCAACCGCAGGCGCTAGTTTGGACTGCTGCCGCTGGTGGCGGTTGGTGAGGTATCGGTTTACCTGCGTGTCTAACTTAGTCAGGACAGCAACGAGAAAGGCGCTCCCCTGCCCCAGGGTTAACCGTCGCGTCACAGGTTCTACCACCGTCATGTGTCGCCGCCAGCCTAGCTGTTTATACTTCGTCTTAAAGTAGCCATCTTCGGCTAAGTTCCATTTTTGGCGAAAGTGATGAAGGCTGGCCAGGGTCCAGGCATCGCTCCAGCGCAGCATGTAGTAGTGAGCATCGCCCCAGTTTTTAGGCCGACCAGGAACGTAGGTAACCAATGAGCTGGGCTCAAAATAAACCGTTTCTCCGGCCTGGCGCACGGTCATACAAAAATCGAGATGCTCCTTCGTGTTGAGCATACCCTCGTCTAGAGTGCCAATCTGCTCGAAGATGCTAGTGCGCACTAATACACAATGAAACTCAGCTAGTTCCGTTGGAATGCGGGTGAGGCTATCTCGCAGGGCACTAACCGATTTGCCCTGGCTATACATCTTTTCTCTAATCCGACGGCGGCCCAATTTATCTTCCCAGATGTGCGCCTCGCCCCCGGCAAAGTGGACTTGTCGATGAATCGGCTCGTATTGACACATCAATGGCCCAACAACGCAGGCATCCGTTTCTTTGGCGCAGTCTACCAGGGCTTCTAGCCACCCTGGCGACACAATTACGTCGTTATCAACAAAGACGACATAGGGCGTATCAACCGCCTGCAACCCCAGGTTACGGGCCTGGTTGGGGTAAAGGTAAACATCCGTGCGGAGTAGGGTAAATGCCTCAGCCGCCGCCTTTTTTTGGAGATAGCGCCGAACTGATCGGGGAGAATTGCCGTCTACATAAACTAGCTTGAAGGGTAGAGTTGTGTGTTGGTAAATGCTTTCCAGGGATTTTTCAGCATAGCTAAATCGTTCGCGAGGAACCACCACGATCGTGACCTCAGGAACGGGCTTAACGTCGGTTTTTGGGGTAGTGCTAGTCTGGCATGTCATTGGCTTATTCTCACATCAACAGGTGCTAATTACCGGCATTCCCAAGGCCATAGCTTCCTTTAGCGTGTTAACGGGAGCATCTTGATCGCCATCTTCAGCCGTCACACTGGGCGCAATAAACAGATCAGACTGGGTCAAAATCTCTGCAATTTCTTGAGTGTCTTTCCAGCCCAGCAAATGAACTGATTGAGACAAATTTAATTCGTCAATCAGGCGTTGAAGGTCAGGCTTTAAGGGGCCATCTCCAATGATGGAATAGGTTAGATTAGCGTGATCGCTCAGCAACTTAGCCACCGCATGAATGGCATACTCAATACCCTTTTTTTCTACCAAGCGCCCGGTAGTGACTAGTCGAATCTTCCCATCTGCAGCGGGCGACCGGGACACAGATTTAAACTTTGAACAGTCTAAGCCGGAACGCAACACCTTGATTCTGCTAGGATCGCAGCCGATTTCAATGGCTCGGCGACAAAAGAAATCGCTATTGGCCAAGAAAAGATCAATCTCGTTAAAAATCCGACTGTAAACATTTTTTCTGCTTTTCTTGGGAAAGGCGCTAATATCGTAGCCTCGGAAGGTGTTGATTGTTTTAGGTTTTGGGTGCAGAACTCTAGCAAAGCTAACCGCGTTAAAGCTCTGAGTACCAAACTGGCTATGAACAATATCATAGGGGCGCTTATCGGCCAGGGCTACTGAGGCATAAATCTGGCGTAGGCCAAGTACCCTAATGCCATATTCAAACACGTTGAGCGATCGCAAAAACATCGCCGGATTGCGATGGAAATTCCGTCCAAAAAGCCACAACGCCAGCCATACCCTGGCGATCAGTGAATAGGGCATGATGGGAAGCTCATAGGTTCTAGCTAAAAGCCCATACTCATCAACATCGGGGTGGGCTTGGTCTACATCATTAATTTGATGAGCAAAAATATCAACGTCGTGGCCTCTTTTAAGCAACCCTATAGCTTGATTTAGAACAAAGGTTTCTGAAAGTTTGGGGAATTCGTGGACAATAAAGGCGACTCGCATATAGTGCTCTAATTAAACTAATGTTACAGCTTCAAGCAAGGTTTCTTGAGGTCAGTTTACGATCAAGCCAATACAGAAAGACAGCGTAAAAAGAGGATGCTAATCCTTGTAGGGGTTGCCACTTTGGCCAATGAGTGAACTATTTCTGGGCCAGCCAAGACATGCTCCTTATAAAGGAATTCTCTACCGAACTTGATATACAAGGCAAGTTTACCCATAGAGCTTTATAAAAGTTTTATGCTTAGGACAAGCTGATCGACACTGAAAGCCGTGTTTCTCACGATGACGAACTAAGCGCCTCCCCAATAGCCCCTCAACCTGGCGTTGGTTAAGGGCTACGCTGGCTTGCCAGCCTGTAGTTACTGACCAGTCACTTACCCTCCGTCGAACTCTCTACTTACCCAATGTCCAATTCAGATAGACCCATGTTCCCCAAGGCCCAGATCTTTGCAGACTACAAGCGTCGCCAGGTAACTCTGGCCGTTCTCGGCGCGGGTGCCTGGGGCCGTGTCTTAGCTCAACTGGCCAGGGGCAATCAACACAGTATCCGGCTTTGGTCTCGGCAGGGCGACCTATCGTTGCAGGAGGCCGTGAGCGGAGCCGACATTATTCTTTCGGCCATTTCCATGCAAGGGGTGCCTGAACTGGTAGAACGCCTTAGAGGACTCGATATCCCCCCCACTACGGTACTGGTGACGGCCACCAAGGGCCTTGACCCAGATACCACCCTGACCCCGTCGCGGATTTTTCAGCGGGCCTTTCCTGACCATGCGGTGGCGGTGCTGTCGGGGCCTAACCTTTCTAAGGAAATTGAGCAGGGCCTCCCTGCCGCAACGGTAATTGCCTGCGACCATGAACCCGCTGCCGAAGCCGTGCAGCATGTCTTTGCGTCAGAAAACTTTCGCACCTACCGCAGCACCGACCCTCTGGGGGCTGAGCTGGGGGGCACGCTTAAGAACGTGATCGCCATTGCCGTGGGTGTTTGCGAAGGGCTCAACTTGGGGGCCAATGCTCGCTCGGCCTTGATTACCCGCGCATTGCCAGAGGTAATTCGGGTGGGGACTCGCCTGGGAGGACAGCCAGAAACCTTCTTAGGGTTATCGGGCCTGGGGGATATGCTGGCTACCTGCACCAGCGCCCTCAGCCGCAACTACCGGGTGGGTTATGGTCTGGCCCAGGGCAAACCCCTGGCGCAAATTTTGGATGAGCTGGGCAGCACGGCGGAGGGGGTGAATACGGCCCATGTGCTGATGGCGATCGCCCAGCGAGAGCAGCTTTCGGTGCCGATTTCCCAGCAGGTTCACCTTCTGCTGAAGGGCGAAATTTCTGCCCAAGCTGCCGTTGCCGCTCTCATGGAGCGCCAGCTTAAGGCGGAGGACTACCAGGAAGTGTTTTAGGTAGGGCGGCAGAACGAAGTTGACGGGAGCGGGGAGACAGGGGTCGCTCCACGCTGCAAGGGCCGATAAATTCCTTTACCCTAGACAATAATCCCCTTTCCAACCGACGATCATGAGCTATCCTCCCGTGCCGCCGCTCACCGCCACTTGGATTCGCCACATCGAAGAGGTGCCGGAGGCCGTGTGGGATGAGCTGGCCCAACCCCTGGTAACCCCCTTTTTGGAATGGAGCTGGCTGCACAACATGGAGCGCTCTGGTAGCGCCGTGGCCAATACCGGCTGGCTGCCCTGCCACCTGACGGTGTGGCGGGGCAAAACTCTGGTAGGGGCGGCTCCCATGTACCTCAAGGGCCACAGCTACGGCGAGTTTGTGTTTGACCACCAGTGGGCCGATCTGGCCGACC
>CAYUBC010000371.1:0-4542 GCA_964442885.1 uncultured bacterium
TTTGTTGCCGTGGGTATTTCCGTTTGAAACAGCATAGCTAGACCTGAAGAGCCGGCTTACCCCAGCATCTCTTGCTCTTGTCAGTCTGGCAAGCTATCGCGCAACTAGCAGGACATAATATTGCTTATTCTTCAAATTGCAGCTGCATTTGAATCGGCAACTGATTATCATATCCAGCGTCCATCACTTTACTGCGATACGTTGATGGCCTAGACACGATCAGTTAGTGAGTGCTCATAAAGCTCTTAGCTTTTGAAGAAGCACTCACCTCCTTGAACATTTTAGGTCATTAGACAAGCCGAAAAGCAGCAAATAGGACATGGGCATGGCAAGGAGCGATAACCTTAACAGGCCCAGTCATAGGCCGCGGTGAGCGTGAGCGTATCCTGCGAGGTCAGGGTCAAAGTTGGATCTGGGAATTCGTGCTCTACCCAGTGTCTCAGATCAGCCAGCGCCTGATGGTAAGTCTCGTCAGGCACCCGCCACATGTGGCTGTAGATGCGATCTCGGTAAGCTCTCATAAGACTATCTACTGTACTTTCGCGGGACAGCTCAGCCACCACGACAGTCTCCAGCGTGGCCCCCTGCGCCTGCAATCGGCCCAGGACATCCTCAGTCACGCCCCCGATAAAGCCAGAGTCATAGCCATAGCCCGATAAAATCTCTCTCCACTGCTGCCCAATGGTATCGCGGGTAGCGGTTTTGTCTGTGGCATGGTGGAAGTAGATGAACACCCCAGTGGGCTTCAGCACTCGGCGCAGTTCATCCATTGCCCTCTGCCAGTCAGCAATCAGGTGCAGGATGTGGGGGGCAATCGCCACATCAAAGCTGTTGTCATCTAGTGGCAGAACGGTCGCGTCAGCATGGATTAACGTCAGCAGGTGGGCCTTGCCCTCAAGCTTCTGGCGTAGCTTGTCCATCATGGCTTCTGAGATATCTACCCCGGTATAGGCATAGCCTCGCTCGACCAGTGGTAAAGCGACTCGCCCCGTGCCAATTCCAGGCTCGAAGAAGGTAGTGTCTGGAGTGACCCGCCCCAACCTCAGAATCTCTGCGGTGAGTCGCTCAGACACCTCTGGGGCCAGGGTGCGGGTATTGTCATAAAGGTCAGCTATTCGGTCAAAGGAAATGGTCATAGGTTTCTCTCAAGGTCAGTTCTAGCCCCTACGCTATCAGCAGCAGGCCACCCCATTAGCCAAATAACATGAGCACCAGAGCAAAGACAATGAGACCCAGGAGTAAAGGATAGATGAGACGTTCAGCCTCAGCATCAGACATTCCCTGCCGCGCCCGCCTCATTTGGTCATTGTTCCAGAAAAAGTCAGGCTTGATATAAACCAGGAAGCCAACAAAACTGGCTGCTAGCAGCAGTCCTATAGCACCACCCATCGTCTTTCTCCTCGCTCTAAGTGATCATCGGGTGTACCTCTACACTGCTCATTCATGGCCATGCTGATTCAACTTCTGCCTATGATCCTGGTGGCGCTCTTAGGGTTTGGGCTAAGACAAACTGGGCTACTGCGCCCTAGCGATGCCCAGACCATCGGTAAATTGCTTACTACCCTGGCTCTCCCAGCCGTCATTCTACGGGCGCTTGCTACCGCTACTATTACCCCAGAACTCATCTACCTGCCACTGTCGGCCCTGGTGGTGGTGGTGGGACTGACAGCGATCGCCCTTGTTGGGGTTCGCTGGCTGAAGTGGGAGAAACCGCAAGCTGGGGCTTTGATGACTACGTTCCCTACCTTTGAGGGCGGTGCAGTAGGCTACCCCATCATGCTTCTAACCTTTGGCGATGTGGGTTTGAGTCGAATTGTATTGTTTGACCTGGCCCAGGCCATCTATCTACTCACGGTTGTCTACTGCCTCTCCGCTTGGTTTGGCCAGGCTGGGGTCACAGGTCGAGGGGTAGCCCTGAAACTGGCCCAGACACCATTCTTTTGGGCCATTCTCTTGGGCTTAACGATAAACGCCCTCAGCTGGACTAATGACGTACTGCTTGGCCTGCTGGACATCGTCAGCAATAGCTTTCTGCTGCTGGTATTGCTCCTTTTGGGGATGGAATTTCAGGTGCAACTGTCCTCTGCGGGAGGTTATATTCTCCTGGCCTTGATCAAAATTGGCGGTGGGTTGAGCCTGGGCTGGGCGGCCACCCAAGCCTTTGGCCTAGAGGATGTTGAGCAAGCCGCCGTCCTAGCAGGGGCAGCTCTGCCACCCAGCATGTTGACTCTAATTTTTGCCCAAGAAAACAACCTCGATACTCGCTTTGTCATCAGCTTTATCTCAGCTGCGGTGCCACTCTACCTGGTGGTCGTAACGCCCCTCCTATCCCATCTCTCGCTCTTGCCCTAGCTGGGCCGGGTATCCTGGAAAGGCTGAGATTGGATTAGGGAATGAAGGTTTGGCAGCATTTAGGTTTGGCCATTGGACTGGTAGCGATCGCTAGTGGTTGCTTTAGGGGGGCTGTCCAGACTAAAGCCAATATCCATCAAGTTTTTGAGAAGTCCTACGATATTGCTTGCTTCGCTGGAAGACAAAATCGTTAGGATGCTCTTTGTTGCCGCCGCGATGCCATTTAAGATCCAGGGCAGTAGAGCAATTACACTACCAGGGCCAAAGCCTCCAGCAATGCTGGTATCAGTTTGTTTGAACAATTCAGCCCTGGCCTTTCCACCTGCCAGGTAAGCCTCCACGATGTCTGAGGCCAGGTCAATTTCTGTCGGATCTGCTGCTGCGGCTAAATTAGTTGCCCACTGGGTTAACTCGTCCATAATTCACCAGAACACGCCTACCCTGGAGCGTAAGCCAGCTCTACTTGATAAAGGTATTCTTGTTCAGGTCTTTTAACATCTGAGCGATGGGGAACCTCACTGATGGCGCTGACATAATTGCTCCATTAAGCTCCATAGTCTTATTTACTAGGGCATTGTTATCAAGCCCCTCTTCCCTTGGAAAAATACTTGACCAACATCTTCATCCATTCACCTGGCTGGCATTGCAGCGGTCTATCGGGCGTGGGGGCTGGCAGAAAATCAGTCCACTCAAAAATCTCAGCAAAGCCACACAGATGCATCTGTTGAATCATCGCCTGGATTGCTTCTCGCGACCCAATCACCAACAGCCTCACCGGCTCCCGGTCGGGCCTGGGATAGTTGCTCAGCTTTTGTCTGATTTCAACGCTGACCAAAAGACCATCTTCTGCACCACCCGCTTCTGAACCGATAAAACCTTGGGGAATCAACATTGCATAAACCTCAATTCAGGTACATGGTCAAGAAAGTATTCACATACGACAACGTTAGCATATAAGACAACGACTTGCATCTCATCCTCTGAAATGATGGGGGCATGGGCAAAGCAGGTTACGTTCTCAAGCAGGTGTTGGAGCAATACGGCATCACCCAGTACCGCCTCGCAGCTAATCTGGGTATTGACCGTACCAGTGTCTATCGCTGGTGCAATGGCAAAATCGACCCCACGGGCGACACCATTCTGGAAATCGTCCGCGTTCTTAAGATGATGAGTCCAGAAGCCGCCGAAGCCTTTGTCAATCAGTACATCAGCAGTGAACTCGACGACTAATACTCCGGCAGGTTCACAGCACTACCGCTCTATCCCTCTAGCGCGCGGTATGGTTCTTTGCGGCGGCCCTACCTGGAGCGCTTGAATTGCCTGCACCTGGGCCACCGTCCCACGGGCATACTGCTCAATCATTGGCGGAGGTAGCCCCTGCAAATCTTGCTGGAAACGGGCATACGGCCCCTGGTGCAGCAACGCCGTCACCGCCTCCCCCGATTCCCCCGCCCCCAGTGCCGCCGCCGTCACCTTTTGGTCAAGCTGAATTGCGGTCAGGTCACTGCTTACATAGTCCCGATACAGATCAGGGTAGCTCTGAATTTTTCCTGTCACCGAGCAGGCATATTCTAGGTAGCGCTGCTGCTGGAGGCTGTCCACCGTCCTCTGGGCGTACTGGAGCAGCTTGGGTAAGACCTCTTTCTTCTCCTCCTCAGATAATCCCAAAATCTGCTGCTGGGTAAACGGCCCCTGGGCCAGCAGTTGAATCACTTGGCGTGGCGACTTGCCAGTTTGTAGTGCGGCTCTGGCTACCTCCTGATCCAACCCCTGGGCCGACGTGGGGTTGTCGCTGTAGCGGGTGTAGAGGCTTTCGTAGTCTTTGGCATCTTTGAGCGAAGCCTTGGCCAGCGCCAGGTACTGCTGACGCATTAACCGCCCTTTCTCCGTCTCAGGCTCCTTGGGCAACAGAGGCTCACTCATAGGGCGTCGGTGAACTCGTCGAGCAAGTCAGCCGGAACCGCAACCGTCACAGGCTGTATCAAAGAGGATTCACTGATTGCCTCGGTCTGTAGATTCTCCGCCTCAGTGGCTTCCACCCATTCAGTCGTGTCAGGCCGAGCCAGGCCCAGCTCAAATTCCTCGCGCAGGTGTTGAATCTGGGCTTCCATCTGCCAGATGGACTGCTGCGCCAGGTCGCGCAACTCGGCCTCTGAGTAATTGCCGGAGTGCCGGTAGGCGAAGGGCAGC
>CAYUBC010000372.1:0-4542 GCA_964442885.1 uncultured bacterium
GCAGCAAAACCGCTACCAGAAGTACCGCAAAATCGGCGTGTTTGCGGAAGCTGCTGCTTAGCAACCGTTACTCAGGGGGCTTTAATCCGGGATTAATGTGATCGACCAACCACGGCGCTAGGCTAGTAAGCACAGCACACTGGCCCGAATTAAAAAGCCATTCCTTAAAAACTCTTCACATTTGTTAACATAGTAAGTAAGCCTTGATCATCTTTTGGCTTTCTCTGGCCAGTTACCCCTATAGAAAGCAAGCTTAGACACTCACATTTTCGGTTTAGCCTTTTCTAGTTCTGCTTCACTAATTTTTGGTATCCAGCATTGGTAAGTTCTCAATTTCCCGATCCGCCGCGTCGCGCTCTAATTACTGGAGCCAGCCGTGGTATCGGTAAAGCTACCGCCCAGGCGTTTGCCCAGGCGGGCTACGATGTTGCCCTAGTGGGTCGTTCCCTTGATCGGCTTAACGCTGTTGTGGCTGACCTGGTAGGCAATGGCGTCACGGCTAAGGCCTACGCCATTGACCTGGCTGATCTGCCTCCCCTGGCCGAGCATTTGGCCCAGGCTATGGCTGACTTTGGCCCCTTCAGCGTGCTGATTAACAACGCCGGCATGGGCTACACTGGCGCTCTGGCCACCATGCCTCTCCACCATTGGCAACAGGTCATGGACTTAAACCTGACCAGCGTTTTCCAGTGTATTCAAACGGCGCTGCCTACCCTACGGCAGGTCAGTGGCGGCACCATTGTGAACGTGGCCTCGGTGGCGGCTAAGTCAGCCTTTGCAGACTGGGGTGCCTACAGCGTTAGTAAAGCTGGACTGGTCGCGTTGTCTAAGGTGCTAGCCATCGAAGAACGGCCTCACGGCATCCGGGTGGTCACGGTTTCTCCCGGCGCAGTTAATACCCCCATTTGGGATACTGACACCGTTCAAGCCGACTTCGATCGCAGCCAGATGCTAACCCCGGAGATAGTGGCCCAAACTATTCTCAGTACTGTGCTGTTGCCCCCCCAGGCCGTTATTGAAGACCTGACGCTCATGCCTGCCGGGGGAGCGCTTTAGCGAATAAGTTTTTTTCTGTTGTCCATCCTGGCTGACTCAGCGAGCGGCCTCAATTTTGTTGAACACCTGGAGTTTTGTAGAATCCCTATGACTATTGCATCCTCAAACGGCACTAACGAAAAGGCTTCAAGCAATGGTTTGAACCCTGTAGGTCTGGTTCAGCCCACCATTTTGCCGGATCGTACCCTGAGCCACGGCACTGAAGCCAAACCCTATGCCATCCCCGAAACCAGCCAAGACGACATGAAGGAGGCCGTCTACACCATGCTGCTGTCGGTGGGGGAAGATCCGGAGCGGGAGGGCCTGCTCAAAACCCCCAAGCGGGTCGCTGAGGCCATGCGTTTTCTCACCAGCGGCTACCAGCAATCCCTGGAAGAGCTGGTCAACGGCGCTATTTTCGACGAAGGCCATAACGAAATGGTGCTGGTGCGCGACATTGGCCTGTTCAGCCTGTGCGAACACCACATGCTACCCTTCATGGGCCGCGCCCACGTCGCCTACATCCCCAACCAGCGGGTGGTTGGTTTGAGCAAACTGGCCCGGATTGTCGAGATGTATTCTCGCCGGTTGCAGGTGCAAGAGCGCCTCACCCGCCAGGTAGCCGAAGCCATTCAGGAAATTCTTGACCCCCAGGGCGTGGCCGTTGTGGTAGAAGCCAGCCACATGTGCATGGTCATGCGTGGGGTTCAAAAGCCTGGCTCCTGGACCGTGACCAGCGCTATGCTCGGTAGCTTCCAGGAAGACCAAAAAACTCGCGAAGAGTTCCTCAGCCTGATTCGCCACCAACCGGCCTTTTTCTAGAAGGCTAGGGGCTGTCATCAGTTAGCCGCTGATGGCTGAGAAATCAACGGTCACAGCCCCTAGCCTGGTTATTGGGGCGGGCGGGGCAGCGCTGATAACAAAAGGCTTCTGGTCGTAATTGATGACACGCCCTAGCTCTGGCCAATTATTCGGGAATTGCCGATTTGGAATTGCCGACTTGGGATTGCCGATTTGGGATCGACATTTCCCCTCCTCAAGAGGCTTGTGATTGTAGAGTGGGCACTGCCCACCACCATGATGAGGTTCCCTTTCACAGCATGTTAAGGCGTTTTTTGGAAAACAGTCCCCCCTGGCAGGGGTTTTAATTGCTGAACTTGAAGCGGGGATTTTCCTTCCTGGAAATCTCGTATGGGTGAGTCGGATGACTCACCCATTTTTTTACCCCTCAACCAGCCCCACCGCCACCAGCGCCGCCCAGGCCCGATTAGAACACTGCTCTGGCTTTAGGGTCTGCACCGGCAGCCAGCGAATGCCCATCGGCCCAATTTCTTCTAAATCCACCGGGGCAAAGGCCACTGGACGGGGCGCTACCCGGCACTGATAGACCAGATTGAGGGTATGCAGTTGCCCTCCTGGTTCTGGATAAAACCCTTCAGTCACCGTCAGCAACTGCTCGATAGTAAAGTCGGTGATGCCGGTTTCTTCAGCCACTTCGCGCCGCAGGCCGGTAAGCAAATCCTCCGCCGGGTCAAGGCCGCCACCGGGTAAATCCCAGCAGTCAGGCTCCGGTAGGGTGATCTGGTGTAAGAGCAGGACATCCTCACCGTCGAGGAACAGGGCAACGACGCTGACACGGAGACGGGTGGGGGGCATGGAAGGGGGAAGGGGGAAGGGGGAAGAGTGAAGGGGGTGGGGTGGGGAAATAGGGAGATGGGGGCAGAATGGGCTGGGTGGGGCAGCGCTGGTTGACTTTTCGGAGAGTCAGCCAAATTCCCCCGCTACAATGACTCTACCTCAATGCAGACTCTACCTAATGGAGCGTCAGCCTATGAAGCCAGGCCGTCTATCCAAATCCAGGGGCTATCCCCCCTCGCCTCCCTTACCAGGGGGGGCTGGTTCTGGAGCGTCGCGGATGATTCTGGGAACCCGCGTAGATGCCACCAGCTACAGCGAGGCCTGCGATCGCATCCAAGGCTGGGCTGAGGCGCAGCGCTCCTGTTATGTGGTAGCGGCCAACGTTCATGTTGTGATGATGGCCGATCAAGAGTCTGCCTACCGGGCCATTGTCAACCAGGCGGCTCTGGTCACCCCCGATGGCATGCCGCTGGTGTGGGGGCTATGGCTCCTGGGCCTACCAAACCAAACCCGCGTCTACGGGCCAGATTTAATGCTGGCCTGCTGCCAACGGGCGGCGGCGGTGGGCTTGCCCATTTACCTCTATGGCAGCACCGACCTGACCTTGCAAAAACTCACCGCCTACCTCAACCAGCGGTTCCCTAACCTGATCATCGCCGGTAGCCATGCCCCTGCCTTTCGGCCCCTGACGGCCCAGGAAGAGGCCGCCGATGTTCAGCGGATTCAGCAATCTGGGGCACGGGTGGTCTTTGTGGGGCTGGGCTGCCCCAAACAGGAACAGTGGATGCACCGCCAACTGGGCCAGCTTACGGCGGTGATGATTGGCGTTGGTGCCGCCTTTAGCTTTTTCAGCGGCGAGGTATCCCAGGCCCCCCGCTGGATGATGGGGCTGGGGCTAGAGTGGCTGTACCGCCTGAGCCAGGAACCCAGGCGGCTATGGCGGCGCTACTTCCTCTATAACCCCCTGTTTGTGCTGCGGTTTGGCAGGCAGATTTTGCGGCAACAGAGGGACAACTCAGGCCGCTAGGATTTGATCGTCCACGGCAAAGTCCACCTCGGCCTGGTCGGCTCCGGTAGCCAGGTAGTCGTTCTGGAAGGAATCCTTTAGCCCGCTTACCAGGTCAAAGGTGGGAGTCCAGCCCAGTTCGGCCTGGGCTTTGTCAATGGCGGTAAAAAAGTGCTGCACCCGCATGGGGAAGGCCTTGGCCTTACCAAAATCAAAGGCCTTGGGGTCGTAGTGAACGATCTTGAGGGTAGCCGGATCCTTACCTGCGGCGACAGCGCAGGCACGAGCCAGGCCATCAAAGGTAACGGCTTTTTCGCCGGAGATATTGTAAATCTGCCCGATCGCGGTTTCATTGCCCAACACAGCTGCCATAGCGCTAGCCAGATCGTGCACATGGCCAAGTTGGGTCAGGTGCATGCCATTGCCGGGGATGGGCAAGGGGCGATCGCGCATAATCCGGTCAAAAAACCAGGATTCCAGGGGGTTATAGTTCTGGGGGCCGTAGATGTAGACCGGGCGCACTGAGGTAAACGGCACACCCTGGGCCTGAAGATAGGCTTCGGTTTCAAACTTGCCCTTGTGGCGGCTGTTGGGGTCTACGGCGTCGCCCTCAATGTGAGGCATCTGGTCAGACTTGAGGTACACCCCGGCAGAACTTACATAGATAAAATGCTGGAGTTTGCCGTCAAAGATTTCAATTAACGGCTGGGTATCGGTCAGTTCTCGTCCGTTGTTGTCAAAAATGGCGTCAAAGGTTTCGCTGCTGAGCTGGGCTTTAAGGCTACCGGCATCGGTGCGATCGCCCACAATGGTCTGCACTCCAGCTACCGGAGCCGGATGGTTGCCCCGGTTAAACAGCACCA
>CAYUBC010000373.1:0-4539 GCA_964442885.1 uncultured bacterium
TGTGCGTGCAGTCTAGCATCCCAAAAATTTGGTTGAACGCCACTGGAAGGTGTTGGAGCATCAACCAGCGGCTAACCCCCAAGTCAGGTAACAGCTGTCTCGGAGGCTAAGCTATTCTTGCTCAGGCCGCTTTGTACTGCATCATGTCCGGGGCGGCCAAATTTTTGGCAGATCAAGATCTCCGAGGTCTTCGAGACCTCGGAGATCTTTCTTCCCCTTTGCGGCAGCCGAATCCGTGGCGGCAGCGTTGATGGCCAAAATGTGACCCGGCAGAGCTTCCCCAGGTAAGGCCGAGGGTTTGCGCTTGTTAGTGAACTCCTCAGACCTCTGAGGCCGGATGCAGTCCGCTTACGTTGCCGCTCCTGGTTAAACGTGTTAAATTTTTCCTCAATAAGTTGATTAGCCTAATTCAGCCTTGGCTGGAGCGGAGGAACCACCCTTTGGGGCTTATCTCAGGGCAAGTCGTTTTGCCAGAGAAGGGGATCTCTCACCCCTAGCCCGTCAGCTAACTCCGTAGGCATTGAGAGAGAACTCATCGGAAAGCTTTTTATAGCCCTATCCGTAGTTCTCCTGGGATAGTGAGGAGTCGTCGCTAGAGCCGTCGGAAGACGGCTTTTCGTTCGGCATTTTGTTGACCTGTACGGCCAAAGGAGACTTAGCATGGAAAATCTGTCTGGCATCACCGCTACGGTGATTTTTTTTGGAGTTTTGGCACTCATTGCCACAGAACGTCTTCACATAACCATTGCCGCCTTTTTAGGGGGCATGCTGTTGATTTTTCTCCATGTGCTTACCCTTGAACAGGCTATTGAGTACATCGGCCAAAGTCATGCCACCCTGGCTCTATTTTTTGGGGTAATGGTGATGGTGCGGGCTTTTGAGCCAACCAAAATTTTTGAGTATCTGGCCACTCAAATGGTCATCATGGCTAAGGGAGAAGGAAAGCGTCTGCTGCTGGGGATTGTGGCCGTTACCACTCCAATTTGTGCCATGCTGCCCAACGCCACTACGGTCATGTTGCTGGCCCCGTTGATCCCTCCCATTGCTGAGGAAATTAACGTCAACTTTGTACCCTTACTGATTCTCATGGTGTTTGTGGCTAACAGTGCGGGGCTACTAACCCTCGTGGGCGACCCGGCCACCTTTATTGTTGGTAGCTCCATCAACATGAGCTTTTTAGATTACATTTTGAAGCTGAGTCTGGGTGGTGTAGTGGCGGTTGCAGCTATTGTCATCATGCTGCCCGTCCTGTTTCCCAAAACGTGGAATAAGAAGCTGGATACCCTAGCCGATCTGCCTCATCCGGTTATCAACCATCCCCGGATGCTGGCTTTGGGAGGCATGGTTGTCGCCATGGTGCTAATTATGTTTGTAGTTGGCGAAATGCTACCGGTGCCTATTTCTCCAGCGGCGATCGCCCTGCTAGGAGCCGCTCTCTGCCTGCTGCTGACCCACCACAGCGGCATTGACACTGTGCACAATATCCTCCGCGATGTAGACTGGAGCACCCTGGTTTTCTTTATGAGCGTGTTTGTGCTGATTGGCGGCCTGCAAGAAACTGGCACCATTAGCGCTGCCTCGGGCCTGCTGGGAGCCGTTATTGGGCAAAATATTGCCCTGGGTGCGCTGCTGCTACTACTAATAGTCGGAATTTTGTCCAGTTTAATTCCTAACATTCCGCTGGTGGTGGCTATGGTACCTATGCTGAAAGAGTTCTTGGTAAACGTAAATCTGGCCGGGCCAGAACTCCTGTCGCCAGACTTTGCGGGTCAAGTGCCGCCGGAAGCGTTCCCCCTGTTTGCCGCCATGATGTTTGGCGCTACCCTGGGCGGCAACGGTACGCTGGTGGGAGCCTCGTCAAACATTGTGGCTGCTGGTATTGCAGAGCAGCACGGCAAGCCCATCTCGTTCAAAACGTTTTTGGCCTATGGTTTGCCTGTTATGTCGGTGCAGCTAGTGGCGCTTAGCATCTTTGTCGCTATCCGCTTTTTGATGTAGACCATGCAGCCCTGCCACACCGCACCGCAGAAAACCAGAGACAGTTACCTTAAAACGTATCTGTCTCTGGTTTATGAATTGCCAATTATTTTCCAGCCGCCACCCCTGGCCAATTAGCATCTCCCTTGGTGATGTTCCCGGGTATATCTCGCTCCCATCGGCGCTGGATGCCTTGGTTGTAGTTTAGGTAAAGCTTGCCATCGACAATTTTCCAGGCGTTAGGGTCTACTGGGGCTGTGTAGCCCTGGCTAACGGCCCAAGCACAAAAGCCCCCATACTGAGGCGCATACTGAGTGGGGTTACTGGCAAATCGGTCGCGGTTTTCAGCGTTGGCAAAGTGCCAGGTTGCCCCACCCCACGAGTGGGTAAATTCAGGGCTGCCAGGTACATAGGTCGCTTGGGTAAAATAGGCCACCGGGTCGGCACCACGAATAGCCACTCCATTTTCAGCAAATAGGGGCTGGTTGGCAGTGGTTGAGGCAGACGCATCAGAACCAGCGGACTCCTGGTTAGTGGTTGCATCGGGGGAAGTAGATGCCTGACCAATGGCAGCTTTAGGCGCAGCAGCATTGGAGGTAGACTCAACTAACGGAGTAGGGGGCTGAGCCGCAGAATTGTCTTTAGCCACCTCTGTAGTCGCACAACTCACTACTAAGCCCAGACTTAACAGGGCTATCCAAAAGTGTTGTAGTCTGACTCGTCTTAGAACCATAACGCTATCCATTAGCCTCCTGCTTAATTACCGGCATCATGCCTTTCCTTATAAACCCTGGAACTGAGAAAATCCTGAACGCCTCCGCAGGCTAAGCTAAGTAACCTCAAGCAGATTTGCCGCCTTTACCTATGACGCTCCCTCCGTCTTCCCTTTCTGTTTCGGCTGCTGTTCCCTTAACGCTGTCCCCCATGGGTTGCGGCACCTGGGCCTGGGGTAATCGCTTGCTGTGGGGGTACGACCCGGCTATGGATGGCGAACTTCAGCAGGTCTTCAACTACTGCGTGCGTCAGGGGGTGACGCTGTTTGACACCGGGGATTCCTACGGCACCGGGCGACTCAATGGCCGCAGCGAAACCCTCCTGGGTCAGTTTGCCAACGCCTACACGGGTGAGCACCAGGCAGACATTTGCATTGCTACCAAGCTAGCCGCCTACCCCTGGCGGCTCACCCGTGGGGCGGTGGTTAAGGCTGGCGAAGCGTCCATTCAGCGGCTGGGTCGCCCGCTGGATTTAGCCCAGATGCATTGGTCCACCGCCAACTACGCCCCCTGGCAAGAACGCCCATTTCTGGATGGGTTGATGGATCTCTATGCTGCAGGAAAGGTCAGAGGAGTGGGCCTCTCTAACTTTGGCCCCCGGCGGCTAACGCTAGCCCACCAGCGGTTTCAGGAACGAGGGATTCCCATCACGACGCTCCAGGTGCAGTATTCGCTACTCTCGACCTATCCCGTCACCGAGTTAGGCTTGAAGGATCGTTGCGATGAGCTAGGCATTCGCTTGATTGCCTACAGTCCCCTGGCGCTGGGATTGCTGACCGGCAAATATTCCGCCCAGGGGCCGTTTCCTAAGGGTCTGCGAGGTTTCCTATTCCGCCAACTACTGCCGGGCATTCAGCCCGTGCTGGATGCCCTGAGAGAAATTGCCACCTTTCGTCACAAAACCCAGGCTCAGGTTGCCCTCAACTGGTGCATGGCAAAGGGAACTATCCCCATTCCTGGAGCCAAAACCCTGGCTCAGGCTCAGCAAAACATCGGGGCGCTGGGTTGGGCCTTAGACGCTGGAGAGGTTGCTGAGCTAGACCAGGCTACCCAGCGCTGCAATAAGCAAATGGTGCAAAACATCTTCCAATCCCGCTAATGGCCAATGGCGCTACGTAGTCGCTATCCTGCTTAACTGCAAAACTCAAAACCCAAAACTCAAAACCCAAAACTCAAAACTCAAGACCCCTAAACCTCCTTACCCCTGTTTCGGTATTCCGTAACTTGGCAAAGGCACAGTCACACGGGACAATAGGATCACTGTAATTTCTGAATCTTAGGCTGTGAATAACGCACCTGTACGCACGGTTTCTGACGCCAAGCGGGACTTTTATGCCCTCCACACCCGTCCCATCAATTCCATCTACCGGCGCGTGGTAGACGAGCTTTTAGTAGAAATGCATCTACTTTCGGTAAATGTCGATTTTGCTTACGATCCCCTCTATGCCCTGGGCATTGTTACTACGTTTGATCGGTTTATGGAGGGATACGAACCCGAAAGCGACAAGGCTTCTCTGTTTAACGCCCTATGTCGCTCTGTGCAAAGTTCCCCTGAACAGTACCGCAGTGATGCCGAGTCCATAAAAGCGGCGGTTACGGGTGCGTCTCTGGAGGACTTTAAGGCCCAGTTTGAGCACCTCAGCGATGCCACCTACAGCGACGGTCTCAAAGGTACCCTGGCTAAGGTGGCCAGTCAGGAAAAATTTAAGTACAACCGCCCCTTTGGCATTGGCCTTTATACCCTGGTTGAAGCCGTCGCCAAAGACGACGAACTAAAGGATAAAGAGAC
>CAYUBC010000374.1:0-1001 GCA_964442885.1 uncultured bacterium
CGAGCCAGTTCATCATCGGAGATCAGCCCCTTAATTTTGAGCAGTTCTCCCAATGGTTGGGCTACCTGGGGTTGTAGTTGCACCGTTTGCTGTAATTCCTGGAGGGAAATAAGTTTCTGTTTGACCAAAATTTCTCCAAGTCTCATCGCGGTATCTCTTGGGGGCGAGGGTAGGGGGTAAGCAGCTCATTTATGCTAAAAACCAGCCATTACAGCGTTTGCCATAAAACCTTGATTTGCCGGCCATAGACCGTAGCTCAGGCGACCAAGAAACGCTGTATTGTTAGCTGACACTTACTCAGTTCGCAGACCGATAATCGGCATCCGGATTAAAGCAAACTATGCTAAAAACCAGAGGCTAGGAGATAGAACACCTGTTCCTCACCTATGGCGCAACCTAAGCTCAAACTCAAACGCTCTGGCGATGACGGCCTTGCCCTCACCGCCGAGCAACTGGTGGCGCTAGATGCCCTGGATGCCTTTGTACAGGGCGATGAGAAGTTATTTCTGCTGACCGGCTACGCGGGTACGGGCAAAACTACCCTGCTCCAGGTGTTTATTAACGGGTTGCGCGAACAGGGCGACCCCCGCCCAATTGTGCTCACCGCCTTCAGCAACAAAGCCACGAAGGTGCTGGCCACCATGGCGGCCCAGTGGCAACTAGACATTGACGCCATGACCTGTTGCAAGCTGCTGGGCCTGCGCCCGGTGATCAACGAGGAGGATGGCAAGCAGGTATTTCAGCCCGATCGCAAGCAGGGCAGCCAAATCGACCGTTACCGCCTGGTGATTGTTGACGAATGCTCCATGGTCAACGAGGAACTGTGGGAACTGCTGGTCAACGCCGTCTCAAACCTGTACCGCAATACCCAGATTCTGTTTGTTGGCGACCCGGCCCAGTTGCCGCCGGTGAATGAGCAAGAATCCGCCTGCTTCCGACAGATTATCCATCGGGCTGAGCTCACGGAGGTAGTGCGCTACGGCGGGGCCATCGGGGTGATT
>CAYUBC010000374.1:1011-4538 GCA_964442885.1 uncultured bacterium
GAGGACATCCGACGCCATTTGGAGCGCGATCGCCTGCCCCAGTTCCAGAGCGACACCAGCGCCGACAACACCGAAGGCTGCTTTGTGCTTCCCCGCGCCGGTTGGGAAACCCTGCTCATCCGCGCCTTTACCAGCCAGGCCTACCAGCAAAACCCCGACCAGGTGCGGGCGCTGGCCTACACTAACCGCCGCGTGGCCCAGCTCAACCGGATAATCCGCAACGCCATCTATAGTCCCAACGCCCTACGGTTTGTGCCGGGGGAGCGGCTTATTGCCATCAACCCCTGCCTGGAGGAGGAAACCATTGTGCTACCCACCTCCGCCGAGTGTGAGGTGCTGCACGTGGCGCGCGGGCGGGAGGGCGAATGGCCCATCTGGCTGTTGGAGGTGGAAACCGAGGAGGGCGAATTTAAAACCCTGCGAGTGCTGCACGAGTCTGGCCAGGGCGAGTTTAAAGCCAAGCTAGACTTCCTGGCCAAAGAAAAGCGTTGGATGGAGTTTTGGGACTTGCAGCAGCGTTTTCACGATGTGGACTACGCCTACAGCCTCACCATCCACAAAAGCCAGGGCTCCACCTTTCAAGACGTGTTTGTGGATGTGCCCTCAATGCTTGCGAACCGCAACATTGTGGAACGCAACCAGCTTTGCTACGTAGCCTTTACGCGCGCCGCCAAGCGTCTTTTTCTGTATCAGTAATCTGGTCTTGACCAGTAACCGGTGCTTCTTCAGGCCGTTCTATGCCGTTGATGAGCCACTGACTAGAACAGTGTAAAAAGTCCTCTAACTCTACCGCTGACTGAAAGCAAATACGCTGGTCTAAAATCAGCATGGCCTGGCCATGCACCAAAGCCCAGGCGAATCGCGCCATAGCCAGTGGGTCTGCCGCTCTAAAAATGCCCTCTGCCTGCCCCTGACTAATGGTTGAGACCAGCACCATAAAAGCTTGCTGCCCCGCCTCCAGAAGACCGGCATAAGCAGTGATGTCGCCCCGGAATTCACTAAACATCACGCGATAGTGGGCAGGATGGGCCAGTGCAAAGTTAACGTAGGCCATGCCAATGGCCGTTAAACTCGCCGCCGAACCTGGCGGCAACTGTTGCTGAGCGGCTTCCATGGCTGAACCCAGCGCCTTAAAACCCTCCTCAGCTACCGCCGCCAGCAGGGCCTCTTTGTCTGCAAAATGGCGATAGGGAGCATTGTGGGATACCCCAATGCGGCGAGCCACCTGACGCAGCGACACATCGCCAATGCCGACCTCGTTGATCAAGGCGATCGCGCCCTCAATCAGACTATGGCGCAAATCACCATGGTGATAGGTGGTTCTAGGTTTAGCGGCCATCGCGCGTTTAACTCAGTCGCTTCTTACTAATACAGGCCATTGGCCAGCCAACTACATAAAAGTTTAACCGTAGATGTTGACGGCGACAACATATCAGCCTATTCTGAAGTTGACGGTGACAACATTTTGAATTAGCAAGGTGTCGCAATGGTCGCAACCGTTCAAGACTTTCAGTTTGATGCGATCGTCATTGGCTCTGGCATCGGTGGGTTGACGGTGGCTGCTCTGCTGGCGAAACTTCACCGGCAGCGGGTACTCGTGCTGGAGCAGCACTTTAAAGTGGGCGGCTTTACCCACGGCTTTGAGCGGCGAGGAAAATTTCATTGGGATGTTGGTCTGCACTACGTTGGCGATATGGGGTCGGGCAGCACGGGCCGAGCAGTGTTTGACTTTCTCACCAACGGCCAACTGGACTGGCAGCCCATGCCTGACCCCTTTGAAACCTTTGTCTATCCAGACTTCGCCTTTAGCGTTGCAGCAGAACCGCAGCGCTATCAAGCCGACCTAATCGCCAAATTTCCCCAGGAGGCGAAGGCCATTCAGCGGTATTTTCGTGATGTTCAGCGGGCGGCAGTTTGGTTTGGGGCGCACACCATGGTAGATCTGCTGCCGACCTGGTTAGCGCCAGTGGCCAGACCCGGCATTCGCGCTTTGGGGCGCATGGCCCGCCAAACGACCCACCATTACCTCGACCAGCACTTCCGGGATCGCCGCCTCAAAGCATTGCTGGCCTCTCAGTGGAGTGATTATGGCATGCCTCCAGCCCAGAGTTGTTTTGGCATTCATAGCGTCATTGTGACCCACTATTTGAATGGGGGATGGTACCCGGTGGGCGGTGGGCCAGCCATTGCAGCGGCCATTGCGCCGGTAATTGAGCAAGCCGGGGGAGTGATCCTGACTCAGCAGCGCGTCACAGAAATTGTGCTTAAGGGGGATACAGCGGTGGGGGTACGGGCTCAATCTCCGGCTCGCCCCGATGAGGAATCCCAAACCTTCCGGGCACCCCTAATTATCTCCGATGCTGGGGCGGTCAACACCTACCTGAAGCTGATTCCGGCCAGCTATCCACTGCCAGCGCGTCGGGCTATCCAGACCTTCCCCAGGGGGAGCAGTGCGCTGACACTGTATTTAGGGCTGAACCAGAGCCCCCAAACCCTGGGCTTTGAGGGTGAAAACCACTGGATTTACACCGCCTACGATCACAATGCCATGGCCCAGGCCACCCCGCTCACCGGCGACCCGGCTCATCCCTGGCCCCAGTTTGCCTACCTATCCTTTCCGTCGTTGAAGGATCCTCTAGCTCAGACCCACACCGCCGAAATCATTGCCCTGGTGGGTTATGAGGGGTTTTCTCGCTGGCGGCAGCAGTCGTGGCGGCACCGCGATGCCGATTACCAGGCGTTAAAAGCCACAATCACCGAGGCCCTGCTGGAACTGGTAGAAGCCCATTATCCTGGCTTTACGGAACTGATCGACTATGCGGAATTGTCTACACCCTTAACCCTGGAGCACTTTGACGCCAGCGACCAGGGTGCTATCTATGGTGTCCCCGGCATTCCCGAACGCCTTGACCAAGACTGGATCAGCGCTCGCACCCCGATTAAACAGCTTTATCTGACCGGGGCCGATTCCCTCTCGCCTGGCATTATGGGTGCCCTGATGGGAGGCGTAAAAACCGCTGGGCTAGTAGTAGGGCCGCTAGGCTTTTTCAAAACTATGGCCGCTATTATGAGCGCGGCCAAGGGGTCAATGTCGTCTTCAGGGCAGCACTCCAGCCGCTCTCAGGTCAGCCCTATCAGCGTAGACAGCCACTAGCGGTGAGCCGCAGATGAGTCTTCAGTTGGGTGTTCTCAGCGGAATAACTGACGGTTCTAAAAACCAGTGGCAGGAGATTGCTCCCCTGCCACGAACGGTTATGGTGGACTTGCTTTTCAGCAATTACCAGCGAGAGAATTCTCGGCCGCCGCCACCATTGCTTCTGCCGCCAAAGCCGCTGCGAGCGCCGCCAGCACTGCGCTTCTCTTTAGGACGAGCCTTGTTGACGCGCAATTCACGACCCATCCATTCAGCACCGTCAAGGGCCTCAATCGCCGCGTCTTCATCGGCTTCTTTTTCCATTTCCACGAAGGCAAAGCCGCGAGGGCGACCGGTTTCGCGATCAGTGGGTACCGTTACCCGGCTAACGGCT
>CAYUBC010000375.1:0-4507 GCA_964442885.1 uncultured bacterium
GGGCCGCAATACAAGAAAAAACGCCGCTTGGCGTTGTTATATACCTGATTCGATTGTTGTTGATTGTCTAAATCGAGGTAATGACATGGATCCTATTATTGCAGCCGCTTCTGTACTGGCTGCGGCTTTGGCCGTAGGTCTAGCGGCTATTGGCCCTGGTATTGGTCAAGGTAACGCAGCGGGTCAAGCCGTAGAAGGGATTGCTCGCCAGCCTGAAGCCGAAGGTAAAATTCGCGGCACCCTGCTGCTTAGCCTAGCCTTCATGGAAGCGTTGACCATCTACGGTCTGGTGGTAGCGTTAGTGCTGCTGTTTGCTAACCCCTTTAGCTAGTGCATTCAGCCGGGAGGGGCGGTTTGTCTCTCCCGGTGCCTGGATGGTGCCATGATTTATAGATGGTGCTGAGAACGGTTTGGTGGTCATGGGGCGCAAGGCCCAGCATTGTGGGTGGTGGACTTAGACAATGGTTCATTCGATCTGGTTATTGGCGGTAGAAGCGGCGGAAGAGGCCAGTGGCGGTCTGTTTGATCTGGATGCCACTCTGCCCTTGATGGCGGTTCAATTTGTCTTACTGGCGGTAGTGCTTAATGCACTGTTTTACAAGCCGTTGGGCAAAGCGATTGACGAGCGGGACGGTTATATTCGGACTAATAAGGTAGACGCGGCAGAGCGTCTGGCTAAGGCTGAGCAAATTGCAAAAACCTACCAGTAAGAGCTAGCTGAAACCCGACGACAGGCCCAGGCGGTCATTGCTGAGGCTCAGGCGGCAGCTCAGAAGCTGGCGGCTCAAAGCATGGCAACGGCTCAGCAAGAAGCCCAGGCCCAGCGTGAGCAGGTTCAGCATGAGTTAGATGAGCAGAAGCGGGTAGCGATGGCCTCTCTGGAGCAGCAGGTCGAGGGGCTGAGCCATCAGATTTTAGATAAGTTGCTCAGCTCGGCTTCGCGGTAGCGGTGCTAGGGTTTTGCCAAGATTGGGTGCCAGGGTTGTTGACCGGACGTAAGGATTATGATTATTGGTTGGTTTCTAGCAGCGGAAGAGGGAGGGGTTGGTCTTAATTTTGACATCCTTGAGACCAACCTAATTAACTTGGCCATTATTGCGGGTGTGCTGGTTTACTTTGGCAGCAAATTTTTGGGGAAGACCCTATCCACCCGTCAGGCCACCATTGAGAGTGCCATTCTAGAGGCTGAGCAGCGCAAGCAGGCGGCGGCTACCGCTCTGGCTGAACAGCAGCAAAAGCTGGCTCAGGCCCAGGAAGAAGCGAAGAAAATTTTAGCTGACGCTGAACAGGCCGCGGCCCGCTCCAGGGAGTCGATTTTGGCCCAGGCCGAGGCCGACGTTGAGCGCATGAGAGCCACCGCCGCTCAAGATTTAAGCTCCCAGGAAGCGCGGGTAATGCGGGAGCTACAGCAGCGGATTGCCGCTATGGCTCTGGAACGGGCCGAAGCGGAATTGCCCCATCGTCTCAATGATGAGGTGCAGCGACGTTTGATTGATGCCAGCATTGTCAGCCTGGGAGGAGGGTAAGCATGAACGAAGGCGCAGTTTCTTCAGAAGTTACAATGCCTTATGCCAAGGCGCTGATGGATATCGCCAAGGCCAACGGGGTGACTGATCAGGTGGGTGCAGAGGTAGCTGACCTCCAGGCGCTGCTGAAGGGCTCGGAGGATCTAACTCGGTTTTTGACCAATCCCCTGATTGCTCCAGAGGCAAAGAAGGGTGCTCTGCGGCAGATTGCCGAAGGCCAGGTCAATCCCTCTCTACTTAACGTCCTCTTGCTGCTGGTAGACCGAAACCGGATTATGTTCCTGGAGGGTGTGCTAGAGCAGTACCAGGCGCTGTTGCGGGACTTGAATCAGACTGTACTGGCCGATGTTATTTCTGCCGTTGATCTGTCTGAGGAACAAGCCACGGGTATTAAGCAACGGGTGGCAGGGTTGACGGGAGCTAGAAATGTGGAGCTATCGGTGCAGGTAGATCCTTCTCTCTTGGGTGGGCTGATCGTGAAGGTAGGGTCTCAAGTGATTGATGCTAGCCTACGCGGACAGCTTCGGCGGATTGGTGTGCAGTTGGCGGCCACGGCCTAGTCGCGGCAATCTCTTGTTTTTTCGTGTTTGTGTAGGTTTAGCAGAGCATATCCTATGGTTAGCATCAGACCTGACGAAATTAGCAGCATCATTAAGCAGCAGATTGAGCAATACAACCAGGAAGTCAAGGTATCCAATGTGGGTACGGTGCTTCAGGTGGGGGATGGTATTGCCCGTATCTACGGCCTGGAAAACGTGATGGCCAGCGAACTGCTGGAGTTTGAAGACGGCACTGTGGGCATTGCCCTCAACCTGGAAGAAGACAACGTTGGGGCCGTGTTGATGGGCGACGGCATCAACATTCGCGAAGGCAGCCCGGTGTCCACCACCAGTAAAATTGCCTCGGTGCCCGTGGGTGAGGCCATGCTGGGTCGTGTCGTAGACGCCCTGGCTCGCCCCATTGATGGCAAAGGCGATATTCAAACCACCGAAACTCGCCTGATTGACTCCCCCGCGCCTGGGATTATTGCCCGGAAATCGGTGTACGAACCGCTGCAAACCGGCATTACGGCTATCGACGCCATGATTCCCATTGGCCGAGGCCAGCGTGAGCTAATCATTGGCGACCGGCAGACTGGTAAGACAGCCATCGCCATTGACACTATCATCAACCAAAAGTCTGAGGACGTGGTTTGCGTCTACGTGGCTATTGGCCAGAAGGCCGCTTCCGTGGCTCAGGTCGTGGATGTGTTGCGGGAACGTGGCGCGCTGGACTACACCATTGTGGTTGCCGCTAACGCCAACGCTCCGGCTCCGCTGCAATACCTGGCTCCCTACACGGGCGCAGCTCTGGCGGAGTACTTCATGTACAAGGGCAAAGCTACTCTGGTGGTCTACGATGACTTAACCAAGCAGGCCCAGGCCTACCGTCAAATGTCCTTGCTGCTACGTCGCCCACCGGGTCGAGAAGCTTATCCTGGGGACGTGTTCTACCTGCACTCTCGCCTGCTGGAACGGGCTGCTAAGCTCAGCCCCGAACTGGGTGAGGGCAGCATGACCGCTCTACCGATCATCGAAACCCAGGCCGGTGACGTGTCGGCCTACATCCCCACCAACGTGATTTCGATTACCGATGGTCAGATTTTCCTCTCCTCTGACCTGTTTAACTCAGGTCTGCGGCCCGCCATCAACGCCGGTATTTCCGTATCGCGGGTAGGCTCGGCAGCTCAGATCAAGGCCATGAAGCAGGTCGCCGGTAAGGTGAAGCTGGAACTGGCTCAGTTCGACGAACTGCAAGCCTTTTCGCAATTCGCCTCTGACCTGGATGCCACGACCCAGAAGCAACTGGCTCGTGGTCAGCGCCTGCGGGAACTGCTGAAGCAGCCTCAGTACTCCCCCCTACCGGTGGAAGAGCAGGTGGCCATCATCTACGCCGGTATCAACGGCTACCTCGATGATATCCCTGCCGATAAAGTGGTGACCTTCGCCAAGGAAATGCGTGACTACATCCGCAACAATCAGCCCAAGTTTGCTGAACTCATTCGGACAGACAGAAAACTCACGGACGAGAGTGAAGCCATCCTAAAGACGAGTATTAACCAGTCTAAGGAAGCCTTCCTGGCGGCAGCCTAGTCGCTCTTTACACAGCCTTCCTGTTCACTGCAATAGGAAGGCTGGCTCTGCAACCCTGGCGAGGACACACCATGCCTAACCTGAAAGCTATTCGAGATCGCATTAAATCCGTTAAAAATACTCGCAAAATCACCGAAGCTATGCGTCTGGTGGCAGCGGCCAAGGTACGCCGGGCCCAGGAGCAGGTGATTGCCACCCGGCCCTTTGCCGACCGTCTGGCTCAGGTGCTTTATGGCCTGCAAAGTCGGCTCCGGTTTGAGGATGTTGATCTGCCGCTGCTGAAGCAGCAAGAGGTTAGCACCGTCGCGATTTTGGTCATTTCTGGTGATCGCGGCCTCTGCGGTGGTTACAACACCAACATCATCCGTCGCGCCGAAATTCGGGCCAAGGAACTGGCAGCGGAAGGGCTTAGCTACCAGTACGTGATCGTGGGCCGCAAGGCTAACCAGTACTTCAAGCGCCGTGAGCAGCCTATCGAGGCGTCATTCACTGGCCTGGAGCAAATTCCTAGCGCTAGCGAAGCCTCTCAAATTGCCGACGAGCTCCTGTCCCTCTTTTTATCGGGCAAGGTAGAGCGGGTTGAGCTAATTTACACTCGCTTTGTTTCCCTGGTAAGCTCCCGTCCGGTGGTGCAAACCCTGCTACCCCTTGATCCTCAGGGATTAGAAAGCGCCGACGACGAAATCTTTCGACTCACCACTCGGGGAGGAGCCTTTGAGGTTGAGCGGGAGAAAGTTGGCTCACAGGCCGCTGCATCCTTTCCCCAGGACATGATCTTTGAACAGGATCCTGTTCAAATTTTGGATGCCTTGCTACCGTTGTATCTCAACAACCAGATTTTGCGGGCGC
>CAYUBC010000376.1:0-4493 GCA_964442885.1 uncultured bacterium
AGTCCCCGATAGAAGGTCACGATAACCCGGTGGTCTTTGACTTTGATAGCCCGACCATCCGCCGAGACGGGCGATCAACCAAGCGGCCCACGCTAACGAGGCGCGAGGGTGAGGATTTTGCTGTTTGCGGGTTCGTCCGTTGAGGCTGGGGGCCAACTGCTCTAGACAAGCTTGCTGTTGAGGGTCGAGGACGACGGTCGTAAACTATGGCTTCTACGACTTGTGCGTACACAGGAGCCTCCTGGGAGGGGCCGGGGTGGGTTAGAAGCGAGTTGATGAGTGCGCGGAAGGCCCCAAAGACAGATTTACATCTCCAGGCGGATTAAAAACTGGGGCTTAGAGGCGATGCTATAAGTTGCTCAGTAGGTTAAGCAACTATGGCAATGACTAGCTTAGAACGTAGCCTCCACCTCAGTGGAACAGGCCTGCTAGGGCAATTTTGGGATATTCCCCCGGTTCTAGCTCAGCTCTTAAAAGAGCCAATTACCGACCCGGTCGCCATCTTTCTCACCATTCTGGCGATTATGCTGGTGGCCCCGCTGCTGGTGGAACGCCTGCGGCTACCGGGCATCATTGGGCTGATTCTGGCCGGGGTGCTGGTGGGGCCGCACGGCCTGGGCATCCTGGAGCGCGACAACACCATCATCCTGTTGGGTACGGTGGGGCTGCTGTTTTTAATGTTTCTAGGCGGGCTAGAAACCAGCCTGGAGGACCTCAAGCGCAATGCTGAGCAGCCGATTATTTTTGGCCTGGCCACGTTTATTATGCCGATGCTGCTGGGTACTGGCGGAATGTTAGCGCTGGGCTACGGCTTTTGGGCCTCAGTGCTGGTGGCCTCTTGTCTAGCCTCCCATACCCTGGTAGCGCTGCCCGTGTTGAATAAGCTGGGCATTATGCGCTATCCAGCCTCCACGGCCACCCTGGGCGGGACGCTCATTACCAACGTCCTGGCTCTGCTGGTCTTAGCCGTGGTGGTCAAGGCTGACCAGGGTGATCTAACCCTGCGCTTCTGGCTATTTTTGATGCCAGCCCTGACTATTTATACGGTGGCTGTGCTGTGGGGCATTCCAAGATTGGGACGCTGGTTCTTTAAAACCTTTGGCCATGACGAAGGGGCTGAATTTACCTTTGTGCTGGCGGCGCTGTTTGTGGCTTCATACCTGGCTAGCCTGATTGAAATTGAGCCCATTGTCGGAGCGTTTTTGGCCGGGGTGGCGATTACCCAAATCATTCCCCGCCTCAGCCCGTTGATGAACCGCGTCCAGTTCATTGGCAACACGCTGTTTGTGCCCATTTTTTTGATTTCAGTGGGCATGTTGGTGGATCCGCTGATTTTGGTACGCCAACCTCAGGCGCTTCTGTTTGCCGTCGTGATTGTGCTAGTAGAGCTGGTTAGCAAGTTTCTGGCCGCCTGGGGCTCGGCTCGGTGGTTCCGTTGGCCTTTTGCCAGCGGCATGGTGATGTTTGGCCTGTCAATGGCCCAGGCCGCTTCTACCCTGGCGGCCATTACCATTGCCTTCAACATTGGCCTGGTAGATGAGCTGGTGGTGAACGCCATCATTGTGATGATTTTAGTCACCTGTGTGCTGTCGCCCTGGGTGGTAGCGCGTTGGGGGCCTCAACTCCAGAGTCAGGCTGCTGAAGCAACCCAGGCCAGCACTACCCCCCAAGATGGGCCGCCGCTGCTGGGTCAGCGGATTTTAGTGCCTGTGGCCAACCCCAGTACTGAGGATAATTTGCTGCAACTGGCCATCATTCTCACTCACCGGGTTAAGGGGACGCTGCTGCCGCTGCATGTGCTGCCAGATCGCAACCAGGCAGTTACCGAGGCCGACAAGATTCAGCAGCGTCGCCTGTTGGACACCGCAGAAACTATCGCCCATGCGGCGACTGTTCCGGTGGAAGCGATCGCCCGCATTGATGACTCTATCGACTGGGGCATTTTGCGCACCATCCAGGAGCGCGATGCTGACCTGCTGATCTGCGGTTGGAAGGGGCAGTCTACCTATCGCGAGAATTTCTTTGGCGGCATCATCGACCGGATTGTGCGATCGGCCAAAATTCCAGTGTTGATCAGCCGCCTGCCCCAGCCCATTGAAAACACCGCTCAGGTTGTGTTAGCGCTGACCCGTGGGTTCGCTAATCTAAGCGAGGTCAAAATCACCCTGACCATGGCCCAGTGTTTGGCGGAGGAACTAAAATCGCCCCTGCTTGTGGTGCAGGTGACAACGGGCTCTATTCGCGACCAACGGCTGACCACCTGGCTGAAAGACCAGCAGGTCGATATTCAACTGGTTCAGGGTAATCCGGTGCGCTGCGTGACAGCGGCCATCCAGCCGAACACGCTGCTGCTACTCATGGTCAGCGCCCATACCTACCTGGTAGGGCAGTCCGCCCTGGGACGAGAGCCCGAAGCCATTACCCGCGCCAACTGGGAAACGAATATAGTGATTGTGAATTTCCCCATCTAGTACACTACGGCAAAAGTTAAGCTTGCCGATCAGAACGCTTGAAACCCTGATGTCCTAAGAATTTTTCACGTTGAATTTTGCATTTTGAACTCCGCAGCCGGTCTATAGGTTGGCCAGCAAACGCCGTGGTCGGGCCAGAGTTGTCTATAGTATTATCCTGAAATTTAGAGCCAGACTCCTACCCTCTACCCAGGCCCCCCTGATGCAGACTTCAGGCCTTTTCCGCAATGCCCAGCAGTGGTTTTTCCGCACCCCCGAGCGGGCGATCAATCAAGCCTACGAGGCGGCTCAGATGATCGAGGCAATAGAGCGGGAATATTTCGGTGGCAACCCCATTGCGTCCCGCTATGGTAGCTACGGCGAAAGCACCATGGCCTACTTCCAGGGGGAGCTAAAGAAATACTTAAACTTAATCCGGGTGCGGATGGTAGAGTTTCGCGCCAGCCGCCGCATCGTTCGGGTATCTGACCCACGGGTGATGGAGGTGCAACTGCCGACTTCAGGAACCGAGGACTTAACCGTTAATGTGATTGATCGGCAGGCAGTATTTCTGCGGAAACTGCGAGTCATCGACGAGGTGCTGGCCCGGTATGAAGCTGTAGCCGCCCCTGAAGAGCGCCTGATTACCCTGGCCAACGGTGCTAACGGCAACCGCCAGCCAGTCCAGTCTGCACAATCGCTCAGCCCCCAGCCTGAGCAAGGGAGAGGACGCGCCAACGGGGTGGCTAGTAACGGGGCGATTGCCACCGCTGCAGAAGAGGCTAACCAGGGCAGCCCCCGGGCCGATCGTTTGTCTGACCGCGTCAATGTGCTGCCCCGATCCATCCTGCGCACGGTAGATCGCATTCGCCTGGATCTAGACCCCAATGCTGAGCAGGAGGTGGTTAAGGACTTTCGCAGCTCTAAGGCCAAAACCACCGCAGCTATTCGCTTTTTGCTGCTGCTGGTGATTGTGCCCCTGCTGACTCAGCAGTTCACCAAAACCTTCTTTATAGGGCCAATTGTTGATCGGCTGTGGGAAAATCGACAGGCCGATGTGTTCCTCAATGTTGAAATGGAGGAAGAGGCCCTCCATGAGCTGCAACGGTTTGAGGAACGGCTGCGATTTGAAGTGCTGATTGGCAAAGCGCCGCCGCTATCGGAAATGAGCATTGAACAGCAGGTGCGGGCCAGGGCAACGGAAATTGAAGAAGACTTTCGCCACCGTAGCGCCGATGCGGTTAAAAATATTTTTGCTGACCTGATAGCGGCGGGGGCCTTTGCCCTCCTGCTCATGACCCGTAAGCAGGATGTCGCCAATCTGAAGTCCTTCATTGATGAGATTGTCTACGGCCTTAGCGACAGCGCCAAGGCGTTTATCATCATCCTGTTTACGGATATCTTTGTCGGGTTCCACTCGCCCCACGGCTGGGAGGTCTTGCTGGAGGGGCTATCGCGACATTTTGGCTTTCCCGCCAATCGAGAATTTATCTTCCTATTCATCGCGACCTTCCCGGTAATTCTGGATACCGTGTTCAAGTACTGGATTTTCCGCTACTTGAACCGGATTTCGCCCTCGGCGGTAGCCACCTATAAGAACATGAACGAATAGGGACAATTAACATTTCATAAAATTCCTGCTGGATCCTGGTAGGCAATGGGAAGATTCCTTCGAGTCTAGGATTTGGCCTCGCCATTGCTAGCTAGATTACTTACCCTGATAGGGGGAGCTTGCTATGCTCTAGGCAGCCAATGCCGGATTAGCACAGGGCATGGGTTGACTCAACAACCAGGGTTAATCCCCCATCTCCCCCTTGATGATTGGACGTTACTCGTAGGACATGACCTGTGTTTGAGTATCTGCCCCCTCTCAACGATCACAACCTTCCCTATCCCGACACCATCCATCCCATCGTGGTGCACTTTGTGATCGCGATGGCACTGTTTGCTTTCCTTTGTGACGTGATTGGCTACATCACCAAAAACCCTCGCTACTTTGAGGTGAGCTGGTGGAATATGGCCTTTGCCACGGTATCTATTTTC
>CAYUBC010000377.1:0-4471 GCA_964442885.1 uncultured bacterium
GATTGGGTGCTATCCACCACGCCCAGGGTGCGATCTTCAAACAGGAACTCGAACTTGGTGCCGGTTTGCTCTTCGGCCTCCGAGAGAATCAGTTGGGTGCGGCCCTGGTGCAGCTCATAGCCCGACACCGGCAGCCCCTCCTGGGGAAAACGGGAGCTAACCGTGCGCTGACGGGCAATTTTCTGTTGAGTAATCACCGTCCGCATGGGGAATAAGTCCAGAGCTGGGAAGCGCCCTTCGTGGCCCTCAAAGCCTTCCGGGTCGGCTAGAAACTGGCCCATCATCTGAAACCCGCCGCAGATGCCCATGACTGTGCCCCCGGCGGCAACGTAGTTACGGAGTTCTTCGGCCATGCCAGAGCGCTGCAAAATCAGCAAATCGGCAATGGTGGTCTTGGTGCCGGGGATAATCACCGCATCGGGATAACCGAGCGGTTCTTTGGGGCTGAGGTAAACCACCCGCACGTTGGATTCGGCTTCCAGGGGGTCAAAGTCGGTAAAGTTTGAGATGCGGGGTAGCCGGATTACGGCCACGGTAATGTCGGCCTGTTTGCGGCTGCTGGGAATGCGGTCTAGCAGGCTGAGGGAATCCTCCGCCGGGAGGTCGTGGGCCATCCAGGGCACCACCCCCAGAACGGGAATGCCAGTGCGCTCCTTTAGCCAGTCCAGCCCGGGTTCGAGAATCTCCCGCTGGCCGCGAAACTTGTTGATCACAATGCCTTTGACCAGGGCGCGCTCCTCCGGCTCCATTAGTTCCAGGGTGCCAATGACGTGGGCAAAAACGCCGCCCCGGTCAATATCGGCCACCAGCACCGTGGGCGCATTCAAATGCTTGGCCACCCGCATATTGGTCAGGTCGCGGTGCTTGAGGTTAACTTCTACGGGGCTACCGGCCCCTTCGCAGACCAGAAAGTCGTAGTCCTGGCTGAGGGCGTTAAGGCTGTCCTGAATGGCCTGCCAGCCTTGCTCAAAAAAGGTTTCGTAGTATTGGGCTGAGGTAGTGCGCCCGACGGGCCGACCCTTGAGAATAACCTGGGAGGTCATATCCCCCTGGGGCTTGAGCAAGATGGGGTTCATTTCTACCTGGGGCTGCACTCCTGCGGCCCAGGCCTGCACCGCCTGGGCGTAGCCCATTTCGCCGCCGGTGGCGGTGACGTAGGCATTGAGGGCCATGTTTTGCCCCTTAAAGGGAGCCACCCGCCAGCCCCGGCGACTCAACAACCGACAGAGTGCTGTCGTAATCAGCGATTTGCCAACGTGGGAGGCAGTTCCCACAACCATGATTGCTCGCATGGAGCCTCTCCCCAGGTAATTAGGTCAAACATCAAGCCGGATAACCAGGGTGACGCCCGTTGAACCAGCCACTCTCTATGCAGATGTTTTCAGGAACAAAATCGATAATCAGGATGATTCAGCTGAGCTATGCCTGCAACCAGCTAGGCCGACGCAGCCACCGACTCCAGGCATTATAGAAATGATCGGCCAGGGTAGGGCGAAATTGGGCCGGGCTTTGCTGTTCCAGGTTATGGCAAACCTGGCGGCCCAGCGGGGTAAGACGAAAGCTATCGGTTAACCCCTGGCCATCCACCTCGCGCCGCAGCAGGCCCACAGCAATCAGCCACATGAGTTCGTTGTCGGCCCGTAGTTCGGAGAGTGCTCGCCGACTGAACCCATGCTTAACTCCCTGAGGCTCACAAATTTGGCGGATAGAAACACTCTGCGATCGCATCGCCACCAGTAGCGCCAGCCGAAAAGGGGAACATTTAAAGGCCCGCTCCGCCCGCCGAAGCGACGATTTCGTATAGCGGAAAGCCAGACCGGGGTTAGATTCAGCAGCAGCCATTGGCACCAACACAATACGACCCATACCAATTGTAGGGTGAATTGTCGGTTGAATGCGCTGAGGTCGCTACTCTAGCCAGGCCGGGTCAATCCCCAAATCCGCCAACTGCTGAGCCGAGAGAGTCTTCAGCTGCGCTGCTAGTTGCTGTCGTTTAGCGGCTTCTTGCTCAGCCTGTTCTCGTCCGGTTAGCAGTAAATTACCCGTGGCATCCCACCAACGCAGCCAGGGCTGTTCCGGCTGGTTCATAAACGGCCCATGCCATACGCCCAGTTCTACCTGCATGGGGGCAATGGGGTAATGACCTCGCTCGTTGGGGAGCATTTGCTGATAGGCCGTATCCACCAAATGGTAGACTTCCAGCTCACCCTGGTTAACCACATAGATGCCGTAATAGGGAATTCGCATCACCTGCTCGTAGACCCAAAATTTCCCTGGCTTACCGGATAGGCGAGTATCACTCCGGGAAAGGGGGGTAGCGTCTCGTTCTTCGCTGCCATCCCCTGAGGCCAGTTCAAGGGCAATCACAGGGGTAATGTACTCTCGCCATAGCACGTAGGAGCGCCGTATCTGGCCGTTCACCAGCGGCGGCACATGGGGCACATAAAACCAGTCTGGAGCCTCGGCCCCTTTCTCTGGGGGATCTACCTCCCGCCAGTAGACGCCACAATCCTGACCAATGGCAAACTGACCATCAGGATGCAGCCGCTGCAACACTGGAGCAATGGAATCGGTGAGGATCAGGCTCTGGGGATGCTCCTGAAAATTTTTCACAAAGGTGCCGTCTGACTCTGGTAGCTGAGTGTGGTCAGGAAACTGCGGGGGAATTTGCGATTCAATCAGGGTTTTGGCCATGGGATCGCAGGTTCACAGTAGTGTATTCATCAACGATAACGCTGCACAGGCATATCGCTGTGCGCTACTGACCAAATTCATTCCTTACCGGTCTTCTTCCTATTTTCTGGCACTGGTTACCCAGGTAGCTAATCTGCCTAACCATCCGTGCTAAATTGCCTGGAAAGGATTGCCGCGGCGATCATCCTCTCTAGTCTGGCGGGAATTCTCCCTCTTGCAACGTACTCAACTTTCTATGGCTCTAAAAGCGCTTCCCGGCCAAAGCTATCCCCTAGGAGCCACCGTTTACGCCATTGGGGTTAACTTTTGCCTGTACTCCAAACACGCGACCGGGGTTGACCTCTTGCTGTTTGACTCTGAAAATATTTTGGAGCCCAGCCAGGTCATTTCCTTCGATCCGCAGTGGAACCGCACGTCCTACTACTGGCACGCCTTTGTGCCAGGGGTGCGGGCTGGGCAGGTCTACGCCTACCGGGTGCATGGCCCCTTTGACCCCACCCGTGGCCATCGGTTCGATGCCACCAAGGTGCTGCTCGACCCCTACGCCCGCGCCATTGTGGGGGATGAGATCTACAATCGCAAGGCGGCCATTGGCCCCGGCGACAACTGCGCCACGGCTCTTAAGAGTGTGGTAGTCGATACCCAGAGCTACGACTGGGAGGGCGATCGCCCCCTGCACCGGCCCTATGCCACCAGCGTGATCTATGAAATACATGTGGGCGGCTTTACCCAGCATCCCTCTTCAGCCTTACCGACAGAGGAACGGGGCACCTTTGCCGGAGTCATCAAAAAAATTCCCTACCTCCAGGAATTGGGGGTAACCGCGGTTGAACTGCTGCCCATTCATCAGTTCGACCCCCAGGATGTGCAGCCAGGGTTAGAGAACTACTGGGGCTACAGCACCCTGGGCTTTTTTGCCCCCCATCGCGGCTACAGCTCCCGCAAAGACCCCCTGGGGCCGGTGACGGAATTTCGCGACATGGTCAAAGCCTTACACCAGGCTGGCATTGAGGTAATTCTTGACGTGGTGTTCAATCACTCCGCCGAGGGCAACCACGAAGGCCCCACCCTCAGTTTCAAAGGTATCGACAACAAAATCTATTACCTATTAGAAGAAAACCCCATCTACTACTCCAACTACAGTGGCTGCGGCAACACCATCAAGGCCAACCATACGGTGGTGGGCCATATGATCCTCGATAGTCTGCGCTACTGGGTGTCGCAGATGCATGTGGATGGTTTTCGGTTTGACCTGGCTTCGGTAATGTCTCGCGATATGACGGGTCGGCCTTTGGAAGACCCGCCAATTTTGTGGAACATTGAGTCTGACCCAATTTTGGCGGGCACCAAGCTAATTGCCGAGGCCTGGGATGCCGCCGGGTTGTACCAGGTGGGCAGCTTTATTGGCGATCGCTTCGCCGAGTGGAATGGCCCCTTCCGCGACGATGTGCGCCAATTCATTAAGGGAAATACAGGAATGGTGCCCCTCATGGCCGCCCGCCTGCTGGGTAGCCCCGATATTTACCCCCAGCCCAACCGGGAGCCCAACCGCAGCATCAACTTTGTGACCTGTCACGACGGCTTTACCCTCAACGACCTGGTTTCCTACAACCAGAAGCACAATGAAGCCAACTTTGAATTCAACCGCGACGGCACCGACACCAACCATAGCTGGAACTGCGGCATCGAAGGCCCCACCCCTGACCCGGCCATCGAGCATTTGCGGCAGCGGCAGATTAAAAACCTCCTGACGGTGCTGTTTATGGCCCAGGGCACC
>CAYUBC010000378.1:0-4470 GCA_964442885.1 uncultured bacterium
AAAAATGTCTGACCGGCGCACCGGAATGGTTGTGTTGCGGGGAATCACTTTCTTCATCACCCCCCCAATGGTTTCCAGCCCCAGGGAAAGAGAGGTCACGTCCAGCAGCATAATGTCCTGCACTTCCTGGGTCAGGATGCCAGCCTGAATCGCCGCACCCACGGCGACCGCTTCGTCGGGGTTGACGTTTTGGTTGGGCTCCAGGCCAATCAGCGATCGCACCAACTCCTGGGCCATAGGCATGCGGCTACCGCCCCCCACCAGCACCACTTCATCAATATCGTTGGGGGCCAGGTTAGCGTCGGCTAAGGCCTGTTTGAGGGGGGCCCGCAGGCGGCTAACCAGATCCCCACACAGCCCCTCAAACTGCGAACGACTGAGGCGAGTTTCCAGGTGCTTGGGGCCATCCTTAGTGGCGGTGATGAAGGGCAAGCTAATTTCGGTCGTCGCCACGCCTGAGAGCTCAATTTTGGCCTTTTCGGCGGCCTCGGTAAGGCGCTGTAGAGCCTGCCGATCATGACGTAGATCGATGCCTTCTTGCTCTAGGAACTGTTCTGCCAGCCAATCGACAATTTTTCTGTCAAAGTCAGTGCCACCCAACTGGGTATCCCCGGAGGTAGAGCGCACTTCAAACACGCCATCTCCGACATCCAGCACAGACACATCAAAGGTGCCGCCACCCAGATCAAAGACCAGAATGGTCTGGTTATAGGTTTGATCTAAGCCATAGGCGAGGGCTGCCGCCGTAGGTTCGTTGAGAATGCGCTTGACATCCAGCCCAGCAATGCGGCCAGCGTTGCGGGTAGCCTGGCGCTGGGTGTCGTTAAAGTAAGCAGGTACGGTAATGACTGCCCCGGTGATGGGCTGACCCAGGTAGCGGCTGGCTTCATCGGCCAGTTTCCGCAAAATCATGGCGGAAATTTCCTCTGGGGCAAAATCCTTCTCCAGGCGGGGGCAGCGCATCTTGACGTTCCCCACCTCGTCGCGGCGAATGGTGTAGGGCACCCGCTTAGAGGCCGGATCTAGCTCGGCGTATTTACGGCCCATGAAGCGCTTGACGCCATAAAACGTGTTTTGGGGATTAAGCACCGCCTGCCGTCGGGCCATCTGCCCCACCAGCCGCTCTCCCTCTTTGCTAAAAGCCACCACCGAAGGCGTTGTCCGCATACCCTCAGCGTTGGCAATCACCACTGGCTTGCCACCTTCCATAACAGAGACAACTGAGTTGGTGGTGCCCAGGTCGATGCCAACTACTTTTCCCATTCGCTTTGGCGTCTCCTTATCTGTCCGTCTGCGTGTACGAAGGCTAGCATCGTGAGGGCCTTGCTTCTGCTGCCTTACTTACATCTTTCTTAATGATAGTCTGTCCTGACCTAGCCTTAAATTTTAGCGCCTGGACGGGGGAGTAGGAAGAGATAGCGTGGAAGGGGTTCGGGAAGAGGGCGGCAGGGCCGGTGCAACTTTTCCTTAAACCAGAAGCCCACGAAGCGCCTGTTTTTTGCTATGCTTAGATGCTGTACGCGGATGTGGCGGAATTGGTAGACGCGCTAGATTTAGGTTCTAGTTTCGCAAGAAGTGAAGGTTCAAGTCCTTTCATCCGCATAGTTTTATCCCAGAGGGCGTAACCTTACGTCCTGAATCGCTGCCACTGGCTAGGGGGCGGTGCTAAAAATTCATAGGAGCCAGCGGCCTGCCCCGGGGCTGCCGTTAGCACAATGTCAAAGGATAGGGAAATTCGCAGTCCCTCAGTGTGGTTCATGGTTACTCCGTGGCGCTGTTTGGCTGGAAAAATAAGCAGCCGCCCTTCGGTGGGCAGATAGAGGGCCTGATCCTGGTTCAGGTAGTTCCAGGTGGTGATGATGTCGGTGTTTTCGCTGCCCAGGCCAGGGCTGACTTCGTTAAGGCGAGCATCGTCGAAAAAGGTTAAACAACCGGCGGCATCGGTGCCAGATTCGGGCACGGCTACGTAGTACACGGCGCTAATGTTGGCGGTGTTGTGGCGATGGTCACCGACCTGCTGCTGCTGCCGCGACACCACCGGCCACCCTCGCTGAATGTAGAGGTCGATCTGGCTACGATCTAGCCCCAGTTCTTGCAGATACAGCAGCGTATGGGTTTCCACCTGGCCTACCACCCAGGCAAAGCGGGGATCGGTATGGATTTGCTCGACCCCGTGCAGATCCCCTGTCCAGGCCATTTCGGGAAAGTTGCGGGCGGCATAACCCTGTTCCTCCAGTGCCAGCACGGCATGGATGAGCGCTTCTCGATGTTGGGGCGCGTCGGGTAAGTCTTCGCAGTAAATGGCCAGGGGAAACCAGGTATCAATTGGCATAGTCTTACCAGGACTATCTGGAACATAACCCGGTTTTTTGGGTCAAATTACTAGTCGAATTATACCGGTTTAGTTTAAGTAAAGGAGGTGAAAAATTGCATGCAAAGCATGAAGTTGATAGTTCTAGTGCTGGTCTGGGCTATCAGCATCATTTTGGCCGCGGCCATCAGCCCGACCTGGCTAATTGAAGGCACCGTGAATCACTTAAAGGTTGAATTTTCCTCTAAAGAAGCCTACGTAATGACCGTCCAGGTTGTTCAGTGGATTCGGATTTTATACTTTGTGAGCTTATCGCTTCTAACGGTTCAACTCCTTTGGCGTCAGAGTCGCTGGCAGTAAAGATAGCTACCGCCTGTACCTTTTGAACCCTGAAGCTTCACAGGTACTTGTTGAGTAACAGCCTGAGTTTTTCTATCGTGGCCTGGGGGGCTTTATCCAACGGAGTAATGATGGCGTATTTAAGGGCTGAGTGAGCTTCGGACTCTGGTGGGTTGGCGGCAATGCGGTTCACCACTGCTCGAATGACTCGCTGGGCATTGGTGGCATTTTTACGCAGGTTGCCGATCACCATTTCCACGGTGACGCTGTCGTGGTCAGGGTGCCAGCAGTCATAATCGGTGACCAGCGCCAGGGTGGCATAGGCGATTTCTGCTTCGCGAGCGAGTTTGGCCTCTGGTAAATTAGTCATACCAATTACCGTAGCGCCCCAACTGCGATACAGTTCTGACTCGGCTTTGGTTGAAAAGGCTGGCCCTTCCATACAGACATAGGTGCCCCCCCGATGCAGGGTCACCTCCGGCAAGGCCAGGCTCTCCACCGCATCGGCTAGAAGCCCTGCCAGGGCCGAACAAACCGGGTCACCAAAGGTGATATGACCCACCAATCCCTCCCCAAAAAAGGTAGATACGCGGTTGCGCGTCCGGTCAATAAACTGGTCTGGCACTACCATATCCAGAGGCTTGGCGGCTGCTTTGAGGGAGCCTACGGCAGAGGCCGAAATCAGGTACTCAACACCGAGGGATTTCATAGCGTAGATATTGGCCCGAAACGGTAGCTCTGAGGGCATTAGCGTATGGTGGCGGCCATGCCGGGCGAGGAAAGCTACACGGGTACCCTCCAACGTACCCAGAATAATGGCATCGGAGGGAGGGCCAAAGGGCGTTTCCAGACGAATTTCTTCGATATCGGTCAACGCTTCCATCTGGTAGAGCCCGCTGCCGCCAATAATGCCAATTTGCGCCTGTGCCGCCATAGTTACCCTTAACTCAGTGCTGACCTAGATATCATGCCATTTTTGGGTTAGGAATAAAAAATCTCCGCAGTGTAACTGAACTACTGCTGTAGCAGCCATAGCCCGGTATGGGTCATGCCAGAGTCATCGGGGCGCACTAGCAAAAAATGCAGTCCCTGGCTTTGGGCCTTACGGTCTTCAAACAGGCGGGCAGCGGTGGCCACCTCGGCATCGCTAAAGGTGGTCATCACCCAGCGGTCTACCAGGCCAGCGTCCAGGAGCAATCCGTCGGGCTCCCCTGGGGCATATCGCAGAGACACAGGCTGAACGGTTTGCAACCACTGGCAAAGGGGCATGGCCTGGCGTCCGGCATCGATAACAATGCCTGGCAGGGGTTGGGGACTGGCCAGCCCAAGTTTTGAGGGCATCCGCTCTGGGGGCAGGTGACGAATTGGGATTGGTTCGTAGGGCAGGGTTTGCTCGAACGCTCCAGCGGCGAGGGCGGCAAAGCGCCATTGTTCGCCCCAGAGGTGCTCTGGCAGGGGCACCGGGGGCGGTTGCTCAAGCTGCAGGGGATTGTAGGGAGTGCCGGTGTAGTTAGCCAGGGTTGGATACCAGTTGGCTCGCTGGCCCAGCCACTGGTGCAGGGTAGGCGTGCGGCGAGTGGGGTCTACAGGGATACCCAGCGCTTCAGCGGCGGTGGTGAGTAGAGACAAGGCCTGGGGACGAAACACCTGGAGTTTGTCGGGGGCTACCCCGGCCCGGGCGATCGCGGCCTTGAGCTGGGCGATGACCCAATCCTTATTCACCACCGCCTGGGGAACCTGTGCCCCATAGCTAAAGCTAAAGTCCTGGTTGCAGAGCAAAATTTCCCACAGGGGGGTCTGGTTTGCGTCTACCAGCGGTG
>CAYUBC010000379.1:0-4453 GCA_964442885.1 uncultured bacterium
AAGACAACCGCAAACCCCCCAAGGGCAAGCTCAAAACTCCAACGCCTCGCTGGTTTGAGCCAGACGACATCACCCAGGCGGTGATTGAAAAAGTTGAGGGGTTGGCCATCCCTACCTTTGGCCAGGCCACTCCCTTTCGCTGGGCGGTGACTCGTGAGCAAGCTCTGCAAGTGCTGGATATCTTCATCTCAGACCGGCTGGAGACCTTTGGCCCTTACCAGGACGCAATGGTGACCGGGGAAGACACCATGTGGCACGCGCTGCTGTCTCCCTACCTGAACCTGGGCCTGCTGCATCCCCTGGAGGTGATTCAGCGGGTGGAGGAGGTTTACCATCAGCAAAACCTCCCCCTCAACAGCGTGGAAGGCTTCATTCGTCAGGTGTTGGGCTGGCGGGAGTATATGCGTGGCCTCTACATCCACTTTGATGCTGACTATGCCCAGCGCAACTGGTTTGACCACCGCCACCCCCTGCCGGAGTTTTTCTGGACGGGGGAAGTGGAGATGAACTGCCTGCACCAGGTGATCGACCAGATTAAACGCACGGGCTATGCCCACCACATCCAGCGGTTGATGATTCTCAGCAACTTCTCGCTGATTGCCGGGTTTACCCCCCAGACGGTGGAGAACTGGTTCCATGCCGTGTTCATTGACGCCTACGACTGGGTGATGCAAACCAACGTCATTGGCATGGGCCTATTTGCGGATGGTGGGCTACTGGCCTCTAAGCCCTATGCGTCGTCGGCCAACTACGTCAACCGCATGAGCGACTACTGCCAGGGCTGCCGCTACAACCCCAAAACCCGCACCGGGGAAGACGCCTGCCCGTTTAATTTCTTTTACTGGGATTTCCTCCATCGCCATCGCGACAAGCTGAAAGCTCAGGGGCGAATGAGCTTTATCCTCAAAAACCTCGACAAGATGGCCGACGGTGAGCTGAGCAGCATTCAGCAGCAAGCCAGAGATTGGCACCAGGCACGGTAGGAAGAGGGAAAAACGAAGAACGAAGGCACATTCGCCAGCACGTAGGGTGCATTCGCGCAGCAATGCACCTTAGACTCCATTCGCCAGCACGTAGACTCCATTCGCGCAGCAATGCACCTTTTAAGGTGGTTCAAGACCTCTGCACTCCCTGCGCCTCTGTGGTGACATTATTCGGGCTAAGCCAGAGCCAGGGAACGCCGCACGGTTTTCCCGGTGATCAGCTCCACCACATCCATGCCGTTGCTAATTACCCCAGGAACGCTGGGATACCCGGCACTGGCCCCCACCAAAAACAGGTTGGGCAGCTCTGTTTGGTAGCCCAGGCGGTGCAGCCCTACCTGTTGCGGCACCAGCTTAGCGCCGTAGATGTTGCCCTGGGGTTGGCCCAGGTAGTGTTCGCTGGTGGTGGGGGTGCCGTAAACCTTCATGCGGGCATAGCGATCGACATCGGGAATCAAATCGCGCACGCTCGCCATAACCGATTGGTAAACCTGGCGCTTTTTGGCTTTGTAAGCGGTTGGGTCGGTTTCTCGCAGGTGCTTGAAGGGTTCGTAGGGGCATACCGTGGCAATTTCTAAAACGTGATGGCCCGCTGGTGCCATACCGGGGGCCGTGGATTTCAACGTTGGGCAAGAGAGAAAGATCCAGGGATGCTCCAAGTTTCCGGCCAGTTGCTGGTCGTATTCTCGATTTAAGTCGCCGCTGGGGTAGTACCAAATATTCCAATTGCCGATGCCGTAGTCGGCGGGGTTAAAGCGGTCATCCAGCCCCAGGTAGATGTTAAACGCGCTGGCAGAATACTCATAGTCGATGAGGCGGTGCCGTTCAGCGGGGCTGAGGGTGGCATCGTGCATGAGGTCAACCGTCAGCTTAGGATCCAAGTCGCTTAGGTAGTGCCCACTGGCGACGTACTCACTGCCTCCCGCCGTAACCCACTGCACGGCACCATTGCGCACCTCGATGTGGTCTACGGGCGTCATATAGCGCACCGTGCCGCCGCCCTGCACGATCGCGTCCACAATCGTATCGACAAACCCCTTGAAGTGGTGCTTGGGATAGTAGGCACCCTCCGAGTAATCCCACACTAGGGCCGTGTGGGTAAGTAGGGCAATTTCCTTGGGCGGTAGGGCATAGTCGCCGCTCTGGCCAGCCAGTAGTGCCTGGAGCTGAGGCGACAGCCCTACGTGGTCGTAGAGATCCTGGAGCGTCCAGTGCCGCTTTTGGAAGAGGTTGAAATACTTGGGCAGCTTCAGCCAATCCGTCCACTTCTGGCTATACCAGCGCACCTCCTGAGTCAGTTGGTGCATGTCGGCATGGAGGCGCTTGATTTCATCGCAGTAGCGGTTGATGGGGCCAGCCTGATCGGGAAATTCCGCTAGCAGGCGGTTCCGAAAAGTCTCCCAACCGAGGGGGATGGCGAAATCCACCGTTGGGGTAATCACCCGATCAATACAGTCGGGGTCGAGGGAATTAAACGCGACCTCTCGCCCAATGTAGGCAAGAAACTGGTCAATGGCCTGCCCCGGCCCGCACTGGGAAATGTAGTGCACATCGGCACAGAAGCGGTAGTGGCCATAGTCAAAGGTATGGCAGCAACCGCCTGGGAGGTAGTGCTTTTCTAGCACCGCTACCCGGCGGCCCTGGCGAGTCAGGCAGGCCGCTGCAGATAGACCGCCTAACCCTGCCCCTAAAATTACATCGTCAAAGTATTCCATAGTTGGCTCCTGGGTAAAGGTAAACCACCAACACGGGCAAAGTTCATTGGGCTGTAGTCTCAAGGCCACCTGGCAGAACGAAAGGCCATTACCAAGCCTGTCGCCGCTGAAGTAGAGCTGAGGGGTAACCCAGTTCCCGGCCTTGGCATGGGGTATTCCCCTAGCCGGGTATCTGGCTTAATCATCTCGCTGAAAGATACAGGGCAGCAGAAAACTCAACGAAATGATGGCAATAGTAAAAAAAATAAATCTTCCGATCAGTGAAATAGATTCGTAGCGTAAACTACAGCTTTACTTGGGCTTGGCCCAGTAAAAATCAGAACTATTGTGCTTGGGTAATTTACTCAACCAGGCGCAAGATTGCCTGGCTACTAATTGATTAACTGTTAATTCTTGTAGCTGTTAGTTCTTGGGAGATCATCACTGGTGCTATTCGAGGCCTACGACCCCGGCGATTTTTACGACGAGCTCTTTATCCGTCAGGGGCAGCCCCGCTCCGAGGCAGATTTACTGGTCAGACGGGTCAATGCTCTGTCGCTGATGGAACTTCAGCAGCGGCAGGAAGCCGCGCAGAAAACCCTATTCAAGTTAGGCGTCACCTTCAACGTCTACAGCGACACTCGCGGCACCGAACGCATTTTTCCCTTTGATGTGATCCCTCGCATTGTGCCTGGCCACGAGTGGGAGTGGCTGGAGAAGGGCCTCAAGCAGCGCATTTATGCCCTTAACTGTTTCATCCACGATATCTACAACGACCAGAACATTCTTAAAGATGGCGTCATTCCACGCCATGTGGTGGAATCTGCCCCTGGTTTTTTAGAGCCCTGCATGGGCCTTAAGCCCCCCAACAACATCTGGTGCCACATTACCGGGACAGACCTGGTGCGCGACAAAGATGGCCGCTGGTACGTGCTGGAGGATAATATGCGCTGTCCCTCCGGTGTTTCCTACGTGCTGGAAAATCGGCGGGTCATGAAGAACACCTTCCCCCATCTATTCTCGGCGATGGATATTGCCGCCGTAGATGACTACGCCAGCCAGTTACTCGAAACCCTGCTCAACCTAGTACCCGAAACCCTGATTAACCCCAGAGTAGCGGTGCTAACCCCAGGCATCTACAACTCGGCCTACTTTGAGCATTCCTTTTTGGCCCAGCAAATTGGGGCCGAACTGGTGGAGGGGCGCGACCTGGTCGTGTCCGATGGCTACCTGAAAATGCGCACCACTAAAGGGCTAGAACGGGTAGATGTGGTGTATCGCCGCATTGATGACGACTTTATCGACCCGCAGGCTTTCCGGCCCGACTCGCTGCTGGGTGTACCGGGGCTAACGGAGGTCTACCGGGCGGGACGGGTGGCCATTGCCAATGCCCTGGGCACCGGCGTAGCCGACGACAAACTCACCTACGCCTACGTGCCGCAAATGATCCGCTACTACCTGGATGAAGACCAAATCATCCCCAACGTGCCGACCTTCCTCTGCGAAGACGCTACCCAACAGGCCCATGTACTAAGCAACCTGGACAAGCTGGTGGTTAAGGCCACCAACGCCTCTGGTGGCTACGGCATGCTGGTTGGCCCCCACGCCAGCGAAGACCTGCGGCTGGACTTTGCCGATCGCATCCGCGCCAACCCCAGAGGCTACATTGCCCAGCCCACCCTCTGCCTGTCGCGGGTGCCTACGCTGATTGAAGACACCTTTGAGGGTTGCCATGTCGATTTACGGCCCTACATCCTCTACGGGCAGGATATCTAC
>CAYUBC010000380.1:0-4436 GCA_964442885.1 uncultured bacterium
CAAGGCTTTCCGGCTCCCCTTCTCCCGCCCTGGGAGAAGGGGTTGGGGGATGAGGAAAAAGCCGGAACAGCAAGGGTTTCAAGACTTATGTGTACACGGCAGCCCGAGGGGAGAGGGGCTGGGGGTGAGGGCCAGAACTAGGGTTCTCACCCCTAAAAAGCCCATTGCCGCGATCAGGATTGCTCTATGCTGACCTCCAAATTCATGCTGCCCAGGGTTTCTCCCAGGGCGGTGGTGCGGCTCTGTTCCCTGGGGCTGCTACCAGTGGCTACGATGCTGCTGATTAAGACGTCTGAATGGCCGGAGATTCGGGGCTTCTGGCCCCAAAGCCCACATCCCTATCCCTTTGCTTCGACCTTGCAGCAAAAAACCTCCCAAACCCTGGAGCGGGCCATTGCGTTTTATCAGGGTCGCATTCACCGCCATCCCCAGGATGGGCTAGACCGGGGGACTCTGGCCGATCTTTACCTGCAAATGGCGCAGGCAACGGGGGATGAAAGCTGGTATCTGCTGGCTGAGCAAACGGCTCAGCAATCCCTGGCCAATCTACCCTTTGGGAATGACGGGGCGGTTTTGGCCCTGGCCCGCATTGCCGAAGCCAGCCACGACTTTGCTGAAGCGGTGCGCCTGGCTGAACCAGTCTCCAGCCCTGAGGGGATGGCTATTGTTGTCACCGCCAGGCTGGGCATGGGAGACCTCCCCGCTGCCGTCGCTGACGCCGAGCGACTGGTGGCACTGTATCCTTCCCTGGGCAGTTTTACGTTGCGCGGTCTGGCCCGGTCTGCCCAGGGTGATGACGCCGGAGCAATGCAGGATTTGCAGGCGGCCATTGCCCTGGAGGAACCCTCCGAAATCCGAGGCTCGGCCCAGACCCGCGTTTTTCTGGGCCTACTGTATGCTCGCCAGGGGGACTATGCCCCCGCCCGGCAGCTCTACCGCGAAGCCCTGCGGCTCGTACCCGACTACCCTCTGGCCTATCTACAACTGGCGGAACTGGAAACCCGCCTGGGCCGCTACCGGGCCGCAGAGCAACACTATCGGCAGGTGGGCGATGCCGTTGCCTTGCACGGCCTGGCTCGGTTAAAGACTCTCCGTGGACAACCCGCCGCTGCCGCCTGGGAGGAAGCCGAAACCGCCCTGCGACAGCGCATTGATGAAAGTACCCTGGGCCATCGCCGCGACCTGGCTCACCTGTTGCTAGAGCGAGGCCGCCCGGAAGACATTCCAGAAGCCCTGGCCTTGATGGAGGTGGAAGCCAGCCAGCGCCGCGATGCCAAAACCCTGGATTTGCTGGCCTGGGCTTTGGCGGCATCGGGTCGCTGGCCAGAGGCCCAGAGGGTAATTCAGGAAGCCCTGGATCAGGGCGTTCGGGATGCGGGCCTGGTGCATCGAGCGGCGGATATTGAACTGGCCCTAAACAACCCGGCGCAGGCCGAACACTGGCGTCAACTGGCCGAGGACATTGACCCCACCGTTGACCACCAGACTCGGCAACGCCTGGGCCTAATCGCCCAGCAATAACCGCCCAGCAATAATCGCACAGCAATAAGGGAGTTTATAATGGCGCGAAAATTACGTCGATACCGCTGGTTGGGCCTGTTTGGAGCAGTTTGCTCTGTGCTGTTGTGGTTTTCTACGCCCCAGCCCGTGCAGGCCCACTGGGCGGATTTGGCCACCGCGGAGGTAGTGGTCGAAGGAACAGAAGCCCGGCTAACGCTTACTTACCCGACCGGGCTCACCGCCTTTGCCGATGACGATAGCAGTGGCCGCATTTCTGCCGAAGAACTGAATCGCCATCGGGCCGCGCTGCTGAATTTCTTTAAAGACCACATTCAGCTAAGGGATCTTCAACCCCAGCCGCCCACCCTAACCCTTGGCTCCGCAGCGGGCATTAATTCCCTGAATCGTAGAATTGCCCCCAACACCCACACCACCCTCCAGCTTCTCTACGCCTGGGCCGAGTCGCCAACCAACCTGGCCATGACCTACACCTTGTTCGTGCCTGACGCGCCCAAGGCCAGTTGCCTGGTTACAGTTTCCCAGGCCGGTGAGTTTGCCTCCCACGTGTTTACGCCAGAGAAGACCACTCAGGCGTTAGTCGCAGAACCAACCACCGCAGCCTGGGGAGGATGGCTACTCCCTCTCCTCGGTGCCTTTGTTTGGGGGGCGGTTCACTCCCTGTCGCCAGGCCACGGCAAAACCCTGGTGGGTGCCTACCTGGTGGGCGAACGGGCCACCTCACGCCATGCCCTGTTTTTGGCCTTAACCACAACGATTACCCATACAGTGGGCGTTTTTGTGCTGGGATTCGTTACCCTGGCGGCCACTCGCTACGTGCTGCCAGAGCAACTGTTCCCGTGGTTGAGCTTGCTATCCGGTGGTTTAGTCATTGGTATCGGTATGCAACTGATCCGCCAGCGGACTCGTTACCGCAGGCAGATGTCCGGGCAAGGACACAGTCACCCCCACCATGAGCACGATCACAGCGACCATGCTCATGCCCACAGTCATGGCCATCATAGTCATAGCCATCATCACCATGACGACGATCATAGCGACCATGCTCATACCCACGGTCATAACAATCATGGTCATGGCCATCATCACCATAACCACAGCCATCCCCGCCCCACTCCCCACGCCAGCCATCCAGACCCCGCCCATAACCCCATCGCCATGATGGAACACACTCCACCCCACCACTCCACCACCAGCCACACCCACACCCACCTCCCCCTGGCTGCCGATGGCCAACCCGTCACCTGGCGTGGATTGCTGCTGCTGGGCTTCTCAGCCGGATTAGTGCCCTGCCCGGCGGCGCTGGTCTTGCTGCTGGGGGCGATTGGGCTGGGCAATCCGGTGTCGGGGCTGGTGCTGGTGCTGGCCTTTAGCCTGGGCCTGGCCAGCGTGCTAACGGGGCTGGGGCTGTTGCTAGTGTCTGCTAAGCGAGCCTTCCAGCAGTTGCCTGCGCCGCGTTTACGGCAGTTGCGGTGGTTGCCCCTGGCCAGCGCAGTGGGGATTACGCTAATTGGCGTTGGCATTTCCACCCAGGCCGTTCTGCAAATCCTGTAGGTGAACCTATGCTGAAAGCTTTCTCTATAATTACAGTGCTTTCTATGGTGTTTGTGAGTACGCCTGCCGTTACCGCAGACCCCTATCCCCTGCCTGTGCCGGGCTCTACAGCAGCTAGCGCCAGCCCCAGCCTGGTTGCCCCCAATCAACCCCTGTGCTTTATGGAAACCACCAGCGGCCAAATTGTGGATTTGACAGCCCTGTGCGGGCACCGCTCAACCCCCGAACAAACCCCGCGCTCTGGGTCGGCGGCCCCGGTGTCAAGGGCCTCTGGCTCGGCCCCAGCAGGGTTAACGGCAGTTGGAGCCGCTCCTAGCCCCGCCCCGTCTAGTGCGCCAGTATTTGGGGCCACCCCTGGCGGGAACCGACCCTGTTACTTCCTGGATAGCGAGGGCCGTCCCTGTGGGGCGCAGTAACCACCAATCTCCCAAGCAATTCCAGGATTGACCCATTGCCACCCAACGCTCACCGATTCAAGCCCTGAGGAACTACCATGTCAGCCGTCCGTTCAGTTTGGCAACAGCTTAGACGCAACGAACTATCCTGCGAGCAGGCCCTAGCGCTGCTGGTGGATGGGCACGGAAAGGTTAACCTGCCGTTGCTGGATCGGGAGGTGAGCGATCGCTTTCTGCGCGAATTTCCCGATCGCAGTGCTCTGCCGCCGGTGATGCCGCTGCTGCTGTGGCGCAACTGCTATTACCTGGGCAGTCCCCTAGCGCTATCCACGGAGCAGGTCAACCAGCTTCGGGAACGTACCTTGGCCGACATTCAGGTCGTGACCATTGCTGAGAAAAGCTATCGGGCCTGGTTCCACCTGCAAAAGACCAATTTTGATGGCCTCAACGCTGAGCAACTGATCAACCTCTTGACCGGCGAACAGGAGGCCGAGGATATTGGCGAACTAACGGAACTCTATCTGTCGAAGGCGTCTGACCAAATTAGCCGGATTAAGACCATTATTTCCGGTGCTTTGCGGAATCGGGCCAGCGACATCCACCTGGAACCGACCAGTGAGGGCTTGCTGATTCGCTATCGCATTGATGGCATTTTGCGCGACGTTACTACGCTGCCCCTGGAGATTAGCCGCCGGGCAGTGGTGGCCCTCAAGGTGATGGCCAATATGGACATCGCCGAAAGCCGCTGCCCCCAGGATGCGCGCATTGGCGATCGCTACTCCAGCAGCCGGGAGTTAGACGTGGGGCTGGATATGCGGGTCAGCACGCTGCCCTGCGTAGGTGGCGAAAAGGCGGTGATTCGGCTGCTGCCCCGCGAAAATCCCTTTACCAGCATTGAGGAACTGGGCTTTACTCCCCCGGCGCTGGATATCTACAAACACTGGCTAGCGCAACCCCAGGGCATGGTGA
>CAYUBC010000381.1:0-4424 GCA_964442885.1 uncultured bacterium
GGCCGTTCAAGTCATCCATCATGAGACTCAAAAAAGTTTTCTGCACCACTAAGGGAATCACTGTATGAACTAAAACTAAACCTACGCTAGAATGGCATACACAAATAGCATCTCCCCTTACCTATGGTCAAGAAATCTAAGGGTTTTCGCGAACTCCTGAGGCAAGAGCACGATGAACAGTTCTATCAGCAAAAAGCGCTAGATAAGCTCGAGCAGAATCTCCAGAACAGTTCCTTGGGCGGCAATGTTCAGAAAGTTCTGCGTAATCCCAAGGGCCAGGAAAAGATGTCTGCGGTTTTAGAAGCCTTTGTAGAACCGTACCTGGATTCAGTTGAAACCAAGGAAGAACGAGAAACATTGTTCAATATTGCGGTGGCAGCCTGGAATTTAGCCCTCATTTCTGAAGAAAAGCGCCAGGCCTTGATGGATGAGTTGGTGGACGAAGTATTAAGCCTCAAGAAAACCTCCATTCAACAGAGTATGAAGGCCGTTTTGAAGGAACTGATTGACCGTAAGCAGGAATTTTTCGCCGACAATCAACGATGCATTCTCAAAATTGAGATTGAGGATCTTGGTAATCGCTTTAATTTATCGGTTGCCTCAACCCCTGCCCCTGGTGTAAATCCGTAAGGCATTCGTCAGCTCGGTGGTAAGCAAATGCAGTCAAAGGGGGTGTAGCACTCTGGTAGCTGGCTACAAGGCTCTGGTTGCATGTGCCCTGCAGTAGTGCTGGGCTGGTTGATCCTCCGGGATTAGGGCTAAATCAGTGAACTAGAGCCTCTCCGTGGAACTACGGAAAAGTCCGGATAGTTTCACGAAAGCCTTACAAAACCCAACCCGTAAGTTTGCAAATCCTTTTAAGTATATTTTGTAACCTTTAGAGGTGCTCGATTTTGGCTGGTCGGGATAGCCCCAGGCCGTAGTGAATGCCTTTTGTCTGAGGCTTTAGCTATCGGCTGGTTGGGTTGTCTTGGCCTGTTCCCAAATCGAGCGGAGTTCCTGAGAGTGCCCCCTGTATGGAAAACATAACTACCCCCGAACGTTTGTGGGCTGCCTTTTTGGCTGGGCAGCGTAATTTTAGCGACCTCAACCTGGCTGGAGCCAAACTAACCGCTTGGAACTTAGTTCGCGTTAACTTTACTAGAGCTAACTTTAGAATCGCTAATCTGGCCGAGGCTAACCTACAGCGCTCAATTTTCAAAGCAGCTCAATTTGATGGCGCTAACCTGACCCACGCCGACTTAAGAGGAGCTGACCTGCGCGGCGCTGATCTCCGGACGGCGGAGTTGGCCCAGGTGCGGCTAGAACGAGCGTTGTACAACGATCAAACCCGTTTCCCCGCCAACTTTTGTCCGCTCCAGGCGGGGCTTTGGCAACTTCAACCCGAGGCCGCACTGGGCGCTAAGGATTTGCGCGATCGCGACCTCAGCTTCACTGACCTGTCCAGAGCCGACCTCAGCGGTGCCTTGATGGTCAACTGCGACCTCTCTGGCACATTGCTAGCCGGGGCCAATTTACTCAACACTCTACTCAGCCAGAGCAACTTAAGCCATGCCAATTTGCATCGCGCCACCCTGATGTTGGCCGACTTAAGCGGCGCTAATCTTCGCTATGCCAATTTGCAGAAAGCCAATCTCATCGGTGCGAATTTGCAGGGATGCGACTTGACAGGGGCCAATTTGCAGGGGGCACTATACTCTGACAGCACTCAGCTACCCAGAAATTTGCCCAACTTAAGCCAGCTCTACCGCCTAGGGCCAGGAGCCGCGCTATCTGGGGTTGACCTGAGCGGGGCTCGATTAACCGGCCTAAATCTTCAGGGAGCCCAACTGGTTGGTGTCAATCTAATGCATGCTGACCTCTGGGGAGCCTGTCTGGCTGAGGCTAATCTAACCGGTGCTAACCTGCTGGGCGCTAATCTTCTAGGGGCTGACCTGGGCGGTGCCAATCTTGACCGCACGAACCTGCGCCAAGCCATTATTGACCCGCCTGCTACGGTTACTGAGATCGCCGCTGGTCATCGTTGGTCGGCCTAGCCCGCTTGACTACCCTAGTAGACAAAATTTGGAGGATTTTGGGGCCAAATCCCTGAGCTTGTGCCAAAATTAGCGCCGTATGGACACGCCTTCAGGATGGGGTTTTGCGATTGGGATCTTTAACAACCACGGCGCTACGGGCCTGGGTAGGTTTAGTTAGTACTGCTATCGGCATAATAGCGACGGCTCCGGCAATATCAACCTGGCCATTCCCAACGCTAGCCCTTGAGCCAGCCGCGGCTTTGGCCCAAAGTCCAGCTGAGGTAACAACCAGCGAACCCACTGCCGCTCAAGATTCTCCTGCTCAAGACTTTCCTGCTCCAGAGGACGCAGCGGAAAATTCAGCCGTGCGCCCTGGCCATCGCCCCAGCACGCCCGTCGTCATTCCTACGCCGCGACCTGTACGCTCGGTCAGGGAGATGATTCCTCCCTCAACCCAGCCTCCTTCTCCAGGATCCATCACCGATCCGGCTGAGGAGGTGGCCCCGGCGGTGATTGAGCTACCGACTGGCGATCGCCCCATTAACCCGGCAGTAGCGCTAGCCATGCAGCAGGAACTAAAAAATTTAATGGGACGCTTTGAGAGTGCCATTCTGCTGACCAACGCGCTAGATATGCCTACAACCCTGGCGGTGGATTCCTCAGACAGTCTAGCTGGCTTGTCTGGCCCAAAGGCCGTCGCCAGCGAGCCAGACCGCTTTTTGCATCCTGCCCTGGCTGAAGCCCAGCAGCTTTTAGACGAGTGGGAACCTCTGCTGACGGCCAATCGCCACACGGAACTCAAGCAGCGCTGGCTAACCGCTAGAGAAGCCCTATGGCGCAATTTGCCCACCGAGCGCCCCTATGCCCAGAGCGAAATTCGCGCTATCTGGCTGGATCGCGGCACCATTGTGCAAGCACGATCGCCGGAAGGACTCAAACAAGTCTTTGACCGGCTGGCCGAGGCTGGCATCAACACCGTCTTTTTTGAAACGGTAAACGCTGGCTACCCCATTTACCCCAGCCAGGTAGCTCCAGAGCAAAATCCTCTTACCCGCCGTTGGGATCCGTTAGCCAGTGCGGTTACCCTGGCTCATGAGCGGGGCATGACCCTCCATGCCTGGGTCTGGGTGTTCGCCGCAGGCAATCAGCGACACAATCGATTGCTCAATCTGCCAGCCACCTATCCTGGCCCCATTTTGGCTCAGCACCCCACCTGGGCTGGGTACGACAACGCCGGTAATCGCATTCCGCCAGGGCAGGATAAACCGTTTCTGGATCCGGCCCATCCAGAGGTGCGTAGCTACCTGACCCGGCTGATGACTGAGATTGTTCAAAACTACGAGGTAGATGGGATTCACCTCGACTATATTCGCTACCCGTTTCAAGATCCTGGGGCCAATCGCACCTATGGCTACGGCGAGGTAGCTCGCTGGCGCTTTCAGAGCATTACCGGCGTTGATCCCCTCAGCCTTTCGGCTCGGTTGGATCCATCCATGTCCCAAAATGAGCAAATTCAGCAGCGGGTGCTATGGGATCGCTGGACAGAATTTCGCGTGCAGCAGGTGAACTCCTTTGTAGAAACCCTGAGCGGCACACTCAGGCGGCAGCGCCCCGACCTGGTGCTATCGGCAGCGGTGTTTGCCCACCCAGAGCATGAGCGCCTGCAAAAAATTCAGCAGGACTGGGGTACCTGGGCCAGGGCAGGCTACCTCGACTGGATTGTGCTGATGAGCTATGCCCAGGATACGAGCCGGTTTGAGCGCCTGGTGCGGCCCTGGTTAGTCGATCAGACCTTTGGCTCAACCCTGGTGATTCCGGGCATTCGGTTGTTGAGCCTGGCCAATACGGCGGCCATAGATCAACTCCAAACCGCCCGCGATTTGCCCACCCCGGGCTATGCCCTGTTTGCCACCGCCGACCTCAGCCGTGACTTGACAACCCAGCTAGGGCAGACTCAGCGATCGCCCCAGCCAACCCCACAAAGCTCGTTACAAATGGCCCTTGACCGCTACCACACCCTTCAGCGGGAATGGCACTGGCTGCTCTCCCAAGAGAGGCTCTGGATGGAGCACAGCACCCTCGACCCCTGGGTTAGCGCCGTCAACCAGCTTGAGGCCGACTTTAAGGCGCTAGCCGATTCTCCCTCACGGCGAGAGCTGGAACAGGTCAAAACCGGCCTGGTTGCCGTGCGGACTCCGCTAGATCACCGGGTGTTGGTGGACATTGCCAATAGTGCCTATCGGCTGCAAGTCTGGCAATACCGGCTGACGGTAATTGAGCAATTGCTGAACCAGGTTGAAATCCGCTAAATTTTTATTTGACAAAAGGGACACCTAAGGCACACAATAGAGATCGCTCAAATTATGGGCCTGTAGTTCAATTGGTTAGAGCACCGCCCTGTCACGG
>CAYUBC010000382.1:0-515 GCA_964442885.1 uncultured bacterium
AAGGTCGGGTGGGTGGGGGTAACGGGGCGGCGGGCATGGCTAGGTCGAGAAAAATCAAGGCGGCAGGGCGTTTCCCGGTGCGCTGGTAGGTGCGCCGCGACAGCCCAGTCCACAGTTGGCCCTCCGCCAGCGGGGCACTAAAGCTGAAAGGAACGATGAAGGGGCTGTAATAGGTCAGCTTTTGACCAATGTCAATCAACGCTGGTGTCGATAAGTGCCCCCCAGAGATATTCAAATCAGGGCCATAGGTGACCATGGCCAGAACTTCCGTCTGTTCTTCGGGAGAACGATTGAGGAGACTTTGTTCGTAGGCATTGAGCGGCGGCTGGGGTAAATAGACGCTGTGCTGGGGATTAAAGCTAGTCAAAATGGGCTTAAACCCCTGGGATTGCGCGGCCAGGCACAGTTGTTCGAAGCTGGCCTCTAGCTCGGCAATGGCCCCGGCGATGGTTGCTTGCAGCGTTGTGCGAATCTCAATACCCTTGGGAACACAGTCTAAAAACTCGCCCTGGGGT
>CAYUBC010000382.1:525-4401 GCA_964442885.1 uncultured bacterium
GTGAAAAGCGCTCGAAACCCTCGATATACCAGCGCTTGCTGCGAATGCCGAGGTCGCCGCTGCGAAGGCTGAGGTGATCGTTGGGGTAGTGGGGTAAGGACTGGATAATCGCGTCCCAATCAGCAAATGTGGTGTTGGAAAAGTCGGCAAAGGCCCCGTCAGCCTTGAGAAAAGCCACTTCATGTTCAATTCCAAACTGAAAGGTCATGGGGGTTACTCCAAATAAGATGCACGATGAGGGCAGCGGCCAGGATTGACTGGCAAAAATAGAACCACCCCGTTTTGAGGGTGGCAGACCTTAGGGTTCGGGTATCGGGGTCGGTCGGCTGGCCCGACCCAAGCTGTACCAAGCCTAGAGGCCTTCTCGTGAGCTAGGGTACTGTATCAATAAAGATTGATTCCCATCAACTTCGTTGACTGTGAAGCTTTATATAGCACCTATAACCAGTTTCCATAAAGATGGGTTACTCCCTAAAAGCCAGTTAGACCATCTTTTAGGGCCGGTTAGACGCATTTTTTGTCTGTTTTAAGCAGTGCCTGCTCCTTTAAATTCTCAGATTTAGCTGGCAACCCAGACTCAAAACTGATATTCCCTTGATAATTAATGTCATTAACCGTCGTCCTATGTAACGGCAAGCTATACCTATGGTCAGCTCCTGCGCTGTTTTTTCCCAACAACAGGGTGAGTCTTTGATTGGAACCGCACCACCCACTCGCCGGTTTGTCCTGATTGAATGTCCCCATCCCTGGGCCGAGGCAATGGAGCAGTCTCGCGGCCTGCCCAGCGATCTGGCGGGCCATCTGAAGCTTTGGGCCAAGCAGTGGCCAGATACCCGATTTCTGTTGTTCACGGGTCGGCGGTTGTCCTCCGGCTCGTGCCAAGTTCAGGATGGGCAGCCGCCGCGTCGTCTTCTGGTTTTTGAGGCCCCCGAAAATCGTTTTCAGACCTATCAGGCGATGCAGATCCAGGGGGTGATGCCCAACCAACTGACGACAGCCATTGCAGACTATTTCACGGCGCGATCCCAGGGTAAATGGCCCCCAATGGCCCGTCCCTTGGCGGGGCGGCACTGGTTTATCTGTACCCACGGGCGGCACGATCGCTGCTGTGGTCGCTACGGCTATCCGCTCTACCGCCAGGTCACAGACCTGGTTGAGTCGCTGGTTCAGGCCCAACGGTTACCCAACCAGGGAGTGCAGATCTGGCAAGTTAGCCATATCGGTGGCCATCGGTTTGCCCCTACTCTGATCGATCTCCCCCAGGGGCGCTACTACGGTGCCCTCACCCTGGAGAATTGTCGATCGCTCCTGCTGCGCCAGGGCTCGCTGGCCCTGCTGTCGCTCATTTATCGCGGTTGGGCGCTGCTGCCAGAGCCGGTTCAGGTCTTAGAGCGGCTTTTGTGGCAACAGCAAGGGTGGTCGTGGCTCGATCATCCGGTTGATTACACCCTCACGCCCGTGGAACCAACGATCGAGCCACCATGCCCCACCGGCCTTCCCTCCTGGCAGGCTGACCTCACCTGGGCCAATACTTGGGCCTGGCAGGCTTTGATACAGCCCGATCCCGACTTGAGTTGCACGGTCTTTGGCTCCTGTGGCGATGATACGCCTCTGAGAACCCACAACTATCAGGTTAGGCAGCTCAAAAAACAGGTATACCAACCCATGGCTCCCCAGCCCGTTGCCCTGGCGTTAAATCGGCAGAGCCCCCAGCCCAGGCTCAGGCGAACCGCTTGAGGGAGACCTCTCTGGCAGACCTCCGAGGTCTGCGAGACCTCGGAGGTCTGGCGGCAAAAAAAATGTTGCAGATCGCGCTGTATCACCATCTGATCACCTACCCTTTCCACTATTTCTCTCAGGCAGGTTGCAACAAATCGCCGCGTACCCAGCCTTTGGTGCCCTGGTAAATGACCTGATACCAGATAAAGCCATCTTCAGGATTGCCGACCCGATCAACGACTTCAACGATTTCACGGCGGTTGGCTGAGGCTAGAATTTCGCTGCCCAGGCGGGGCTCAGCCCTGAGCCGAGCGGCTTCTGCGGACAAAACAATTGCCCCGGTCCCCGGTGCAAAGTTGTTGCCTTGAAAGTTGGTTGGCCCCGCCGGTACTCCCACCACCGCATTAAACCCTGGTTCTTGCAGCACTAGGAGGCCGTTAGCGCCCCTGATTTCTAACTCGGTTTCATTGCGAATCGTGATGCGGGCGAATCGCTCGGCTTCGCCCAGGGAATTTTTGTAGACGGTCTGGTCTTCGGTGCTGGGCACTAACTCAGCGGGGACTCCCCTCACCTCCACCCGGTTTGTCCGCTTGTTGTAGAGATTCATAAACAAATCCGCCCCCTGGCGATAGATGCGCACCGCCATAGACTCGGTTTCAAAAAACAATACCGTTTCGGTGATGCTGTCCTGGGCAAGCTGCACAGGGCCGGAGGGGTTTAGGTCATTGGGGGCGCGCAGTGGCCCAGTAGCCCCCAGCACCGGAGTAGTCAGGAGCAGCAGCGACGTGAGTGACAGACTGTAGCAGGCAACTGAATTCATAGGACAGAGACATCTAAAGCAGCGAGTGGGGCAGAGATGACTTGACCCACGGTTGGACGAGATCGCCCAAGCATAACTTACCGCAACCCTGAGGGGACGTTAACCTGGGTGCAGTAACGTTACCACCATCGGCCTGTTCAGCATGATGGAGAAATAGCGATGGTAACCTCCCCCCTGGCTCCCCCGCGACCATTCGAGGCCCTAATTTTTGACTGCGACGGCACTCTGGCCGATACATTACCGCTGCATTACCAGGCCTGGGCTGAAACCGTGAGCCGCTTTGGGGGCCGTTTGCCCGAAACCTGGTACTTTCAGCGGGCTGGGGTTTCTACCATTGAGTTAATTCACCAGATCAACCAGGCTTTTGGCTATAACCTGCCGGTCAAACCCGTGGAACGGGCTAAGCGCCAGCGGTTCGCTGAGCTATTGCCCAAGGTACAGCCCAACTATCCGGTCAGGCAAGTTGTCTACGCCTATGCGGGGCGCGTACCGATGGCCGTTGCGTCAGGCGGGGGGCGTCAAAACGTAGAGCGTACTTTAGCCACCATAGGGCTGGCCGAAACCTTTCAGACCGTGGTGACGATTGAGGACGTGAGCCAGGGCAAACCGGCCCCCGATTTGTTCCTACTAGCTGCCCAACAGCTAGACTGTCAGCCCGAAAGCTGCATTGTCTATGAGGACAGCGATGTCGGAATCCAGGCTGCCGCAGCGGCCAACATGGGCTGGGTCAATGTGGCGGGCTTGGGGGCCTGGCACCGCCTGGCCACGGCCTGAGGCACCTGGCCCGAAGTCCCCTATGACGACGCTGAAATCGGTGGCAAGGAGGCCGCAGTCGTCGAAAAATCCCTCGAAAAATCCAGAGATTGGCGAGGATACAGCCTGATCTGCTGGGGCTGAATAACCGCCCTGACCCGACTGCCAACGGGAATGGCCCGGTCAGCGGGCAGGCGAGCGTAGATGGATTGCCCCGCTGGAGTCGTCAAACAATACTTATATTCTCGGCCCAAAAATTGCCGCTGGCGGACGACTAAAGGCCCGCCATCCTCGACTTCGAGCTGCAAGTCTTCCTGGCGAATCATCAGGTCACTTTGGGCAGAAGCGGCTTCACCCGCCCCCAGGGTCTGTGCGGCAGGGAGTTCCAGGTAGCCCAGTTCGCTCTCCCAACCCTGGGCCTGGCGGCGGGCGGGCACAAAGTTAGCCTGGGTCACAAACTCAGCAATGAAGCGGGAGGCCGGGGCGGTGTAAATGTCCTCCGGTGGCCCCAACTGCTCTAGGCGGCCCTGGTGCATTACGGCGACCCGGTCGGCTATGGCCAGGGCTTCTTCCTGGTCGTGGGT
>CAYUBC010000383.1:0-4396 GCA_964442885.1 uncultured bacterium
AGACCATCCACCCACCCCGCCCGACCAGTGGGCCGCGACCTTGCTCAAGCAGGGCAAAGCACTGGTTATGTTTGATGGGTTTGACGAAGTTCCCGAAGCCCAGCGCCCCCAGGTGAGTGCATGGCTGAGCCACCAGATGGAGCAATACAGCCAGTCGGTTTTTATCCTCACCTCCCGACCAGCAGGCTACAAAGGCTACACCGCCAAGAAACCCGCCATCCCGCTCTTTGTTAAGAAATTTACCCCTGCCCAGCAAGAAAGTTTTATTCGGCGGTGGTACCTCTGCCAGGAGAAATGCTATCGCCTGAGGCGGCGACAACAGCGACAGGCCAAAACCGTGGCTAAACAACGCGCAGAGCATTTAATTGGCCAACTACAAACCCGCCACCAAGACCTGGGCTACATGGCGGAAAATCCGCTGCTGCTGAATATGCTGGTGACATTCCATCGCTCTGCCCCAGACCAGGAACTGCCCAGACAACGCCTGGAACTCTATCGCAACATTTGCAAACTACAGCTAGAAGATCGTCCCAGGGCACGCAGCATTCGGATGCCGTTGGCCTACCCCAAAAACGAAGCTCTGCTGCAACAGATGGCCTGTAGCTTAGTGAAGGCTAATCGGTTAACCGTCTCTAAACCCGCGTTATTGAACTTTCTGGCTCAGCAACCGCTCTTAAGCGAAGAAGAAATTGCCCCCCAAGACTGGCTGACCCCCATCGTGGAGGTCAGTGAGCTACTGGTTGAGCGAGAATCCGGCGAATACGAATTTTCCCACGCCAGTTTTCAAGGCTTTTTTGCCGCCACGCGGCTGGCCCAAACCGAAGATAAACCCACGATTCTGAGCAACGCGCAACTGATTCTACAGCACTGGAACGACGCCATTTGGCGAGAAACGGTACTACTCTACACCGCCCAACTTAACCCCAAACGCTTGAACGGAGTAATTCGTAAAGCCTGTGAACAGGGTAGCGAAGCCGCCGCTTTGGCAGCAGACTGCTTGAAGGAATACCCCCGCCCCGACAAAATTCAGGATGACTTGAAAGGACTGCTCGATAACCTTGAAGCGGTTGCTAAAGACTCAAAGTATCAAACGCTAGAAAACCTACTCAAAACCCAACAATGGCGCGAAGCCGACAACGAAACCTACCGGCTGATGATTACCACCGTCGGTAAAGAGGAAGGACAGTATTTTGATGAGGAAGACCTGATCAACTTTCCCTGCGAAGACCTGAAAGCGATTGATGGCCTCTGGGTGAAATATAGCCAGGGCAAGTTTGGCTTTAGCGTGCAGAAAAAAATTTATGTTGACTGCGGTGCCACGCTAGATGGCCAATACCCAGGTGATAAGATTTGGTATGAGTTTTGCGATCGCGTCGGCTGGCGCAAGGATAATAAGTATCAGAAACGCTCTGATTTCAAAGCATCACTTTCTTTATCTCCTAAGGGGGAATTTCCCTCATCTACAAGTTTCCGTCGGATGTTAGATAATAATGTAGGGAGAATTGAGATTAGTGGATTATTTAATAGTTTATGTATAATTTCTGCTATTTCAAAGAGATTTATGGAGTGTAACACAAGCCAGTTCTAGAGGTTATTTAAAGTTTGTAAACAGCTCTTTCTACACGGTTTACCTACCTTTCAGCGATCTGTTACCTGGCACCAAGGGGCTGCCCAGACCCCAGGGTTTTTCAAAAACCCTGGGGTCTCTTTTCAAGGTGGCTCAAACCGAAGGCGAACAACATCTGGGTTGAGGCAATTAGCCAATACAAACTTTTCCGCTACCTGGCGAATGTCCTCCGCTGGGGTCTCCCAGACCTCCGAGTTTTGGAAAAAACTCGGAGGTCTTTTGCTAACCCACCCCTGCCCCTCCCAGGAGGGGATTATCGGCCAAAATCGCAAATCCAAAATCGCTGTAGTGCCTACCCTGCTAATTCTGTGGTGGTTCTACTATCCACCAGTGCAGCAGAATAGCCAGCAGTTGGGCCGTTAAAAACACGCCCACGGCCACCATCAAAAGCCCAAAAAAGTGGACAGGATAGCGGGAGGCATACAGCTCAAACCGATAGTTGGTAAACGTGATGGCCGTCAGCAGCCCGATATAGAGCAGGGCTGTTCCGGGTAGCCATAGCCACCAGGGCGGTAGCCGCAGGCGACGCTCCATCCAGAGCCACTGCCAGGCACCCAGGGAGATTGCCGCCAGGCTGAGGGGCACCACCCGGTAGGACGAGGTATTAAAGCTAAAGAAGCTCACCAGGAGTGGGTAGAGCGAGGCGGCAGCCAGCGTAGCGGTTAGAAACTTCACAAGCCTTGGCCTAAGACGGTTAAAGCCAGGCTGGGTCTGGGACACTGGTTCTCCCGATCCGGGTGCTTCCGAGGTGGCCCCTGGCTCTGGGGTACTTGCCTCGGCCTGGGGGGGCTCCGTAGACTGAGGTGGTTGTGTAGCGGAGGTATCCCCCCCGGCTGGATGGAGGGTAGCATCCGACTGGGCCAGCACCTCTTGCTCAAGGGTGGCTACATCCTCTGGGCGTAAACCCAACACCTGGCGCAGGTCAGCCAATTCAGCCTGGGTCATCTCACTCAGGCGGCCATCTTGGGCCACGGCCTGCACCAGGGTTTGGCGGTAGCGGTGCAGGTTCTCCAGGCACTCTTGATAGGGTCTTAGCACTTCCGCCTCAATCTGGCTGGCGCTGGCTTCGGAGAGGTTGAGCTGGCGCTGCAACTGGTCTAAAATTGTGCGCCCAACGGCAGAAATGCGCCCCTGCCTGGCGTACTTTTCGACCTGTCGCCGGTAGCGCTGGGTGGGCTCGGTAACTTTGGCCTGGGCCAGCACAATGTCAAACCCCACTTCCTTGAGGGTAATTAGCTTGGGGGTGAGGCTGGGCGCAGTTTCTTTAACCTTGGCCGCCGCATAGTCATGCAGTTCCCAAATAGAAATCTGGCCGTCTTCGTTGCGATCTGCCGCCCCGGTTTGAATGCCGTCTACCAGATAGCGGGTGTAGAGGGAAAGGTCTGCGCCCGGTTGCTCAAAGGCATATTGGGTGGAACTGGAGGAGGTCAGCACCACCCGCCCCTCGGCCCCCAGTTGGCGCTGCAAATCTACCTGGCCGTCGTCTTTGGCTTGCAGGGCCGGGTCAAAGGCACCGCTAAAGCAGCAGTCTAAAATCACTACCTGCCGTCGGGCCAGGCTGTGGTTCATCACCTCGTGAATGAAGCGGGCGGGTACGGCGGTGGCGCGAATCAGGTCGCCTCTGGGGGTGGTTTGGGTAATTGGGGTGGCAAAGTGCAGGGCATTGCTATCGTCTTTGAGGCCGTGGCCAGAGAAAAACAGCAGGGCTAAATCCTCCCGCTGCCGCCCGCTAAACAGGGTTTCAATGGCGTACTGCATAGCCTGGGGCTGGGGATTCGTCAGCACAATGACCTGATCAAAGCCGCCCAACTCTGGATCCTTGAGAATGTGCTCCAGGGCCACCACATCTCTGGCGGCCGCCGGTAAGGCCGTTAAGCCCGGCAGGTAGTCGCTAACGCCAATGAGCAAGGCCACTTTTGCCATGGCTGGGTTCTAGCTAAGGGGCAATGAAATCCTGCGCCGCCCGGATCGCCATCTCCAGATCCTCCCGGCTGTGGGCCTTAACCGATAGCTTCTTGCCGTTGGCTTCTACCGCCAGTTCAATGGGTTTGCCACCCAGGCGATCGCCCAGAAACCGCATCAGCTTTTGGGCATTGGCCAGGCTCACTTCAGTAGTTAACACCCCAACCAAAAAGCCACCAATGGCCTTGCCCCCCGCAGGCGGGTGAGGGTCAACCACACGGGTTGCAGACTCAACCTCATCCATCTGCTTAAGCTCGGCCAGCAGGTGCTGAGCCTGGGCATCGCGCTGCTCAGCATCCAAACTGGGGTCGGTAAAGGTGATGGTAACGCGCAGGGGGGAGAACATGATGGGGGATTGTGGATTGTGGATTCCCCTCCTAGGAGGGGCAGGGGTGGGTCTGGATTTTCGATTCCCCTCCCAGGAGGGGCAGGGGTAGGTCTCCCAGGACGGGCCGGGGTAAGTTGACGTGTCAATTCTAACAGTCCCCAAACCTACCAGAAATCCGTGACCTGGTAGCCCAGTTCAGCCAGCATTTGGCGCAACAGCGGCAGGCTGAGGCCAATGACGTTGGTATGGCAACCCTCCAGCTTTTCTACAAACAGCCCACCCTTGCCGTCGATGGCAAAGGCTCCGGCGCAGGCCAGGGGTTCGCCAGAGTTGACGTAGGCGGTGATGGTGTCGTCGTCAAGGTCGGCAAAGTAGACGCGGGTTACGGCACAGCGGGCCAGGGTAATGCCAGTGGGAGAAATCAGCACATGGCCGGTGTAGAGTTCCCCCACCTGCCCCCGCATGGTCTGCCAGCGGGC
>CAYUBC010000384.1:0-4394 GCA_964442885.1 uncultured bacterium
AGATGATGTTGTTGCCGTACATCAGGGAGCCAGCTACGGGCTCACGGATGCCATCAATGTCCACAGCAGGCGCAGCGATAAAGGCGATGACAAAGCAGACGGTTGCGGTCAGCAGGGTGGGAATCATCAGCACGCCAAACCAGCCAATGTACAGGCGGTTTTCGGTGCTGGTAATCCACTGGCAGAACCGCTCCCAGGTTCCCACATTGTCGCGGGCGCGAAGGGAAGTAGTCATAGTTAAAAGGCCAATGAATAACAGCGAAAACAGGACAGGAAATGATAAAAGATGCCTATCCTGTTTGTCATCGTAAAGTTTCTCCTGGCTATTCCTACCTCGCAGACAGAAAACTTTATTTCGTTGTACGAAAGTAAATAAATTAGCCGGGCGGCCACTGCAGTGGCCGCCCGCCCAGGACGTGTAAGTGCAGGTGGAAAACCGTCTGCCCACCTTCAGTTCCCGTGTTGATAACGACGCGATAGCCACTTTCTGCCAATCCGCTCTGGCTGGCAATTTGATTAACAATCAGCAATAAATGGCCTAACAATTCTTTATCTTCTGCCGTAGCGTCGGACAGGCTGGGAATTGGTTTTTTGGGGATAACCAGGATATGGGTTGGCGCTACCGGCGCGATATCCGTAAAGGCCAGGCAGAGGTCGTCTTCATGGAGAATATTGGCGGGAATTTCCCGTCGAATAATTTTGCCAAAGATGGTGTCGCCACTCATAGGTGCAGGTGCTGTATTAATACGTGGTTATTGTCTCATAGGGTAGAGATGCCGAACCGCTGCATTACCTAGGCTTTACCGTGGGACTGGGCCTCTACGTGGGAGAGATCTAGCGTACCGAAGTTTAGGCTGAGAGCGATGTTGATGTTCTCCAGTACTTTTATGAGCCAATCCACCGCTTCGCTAGAGGCCGTTTCATAGTGGTTGAACAGAATAGAAAAGCGTCGTTCTAGAAAAGGGCGCACCTTCTGACAGATCAGCAGGATTCGCAGCAACAGTCCGGTAGTATGCACAGGCCCCAGATTGTTGATTAAATCCAGAAAGACATAGTGTTGTCGTCCAGCGGCAGGGTCAATAACTAAGAAATTGAATAGGTTGCTGCAGGTGCGAACCCGCAGAAAATCGTCTACAGGCTTACTGTCACTCTCAGCAAAAGTGGTAAACAGGTGTTCGTGCAGCAGTCCTTTAAACTGCCCCTGACTGTAGCTGGCGTCTACATCGGCCAGAATGTACTTGAACAGCTCTTCCTTAAACTGCAGATAGGAGCGGCTGTGGTCATAGTTCAATAAAAACCGCTGGGCCGTATCACGATAGCTCTGGCCCTGATCGCGGTAGCGGGCAAACTGTCGCAGTGAGATGACCAGATCGCGATCGCTCAGCAGGGTTGGGTTGGGCACCGTCCGCAGGTGATTAACCGTCATGTGCCCCTGACGTTGAAGCGTGGTCTGCCGCACCCGATAGGTCACGTAGTGAGACAAATCGACCTCGAACTGGTGCTGGGCCTCTGCTTGCATGGCCCGCACCAAATGCTGGTGCTGCAAGTCGCTATCTTCAGTCACCAGGCAGTGTTCGTAAAGGTAAGGGTAGCGGTTGATCAGGGAGCCCAACGCTAGCGGCTCAGGCCGTATTAGTTTGGCTTTGGCCGACTGGCGAGCCTCAATAATGCGGGCCAATCGGCGTAGAGCCAGATACTGTTCAGTATCCAGGAATTCTCGCATGACCTGGCGCAGTCTCCGCACCGAGCGAGATCGCGATAGCTCGGGTAGGCGACTGGATGGTTGAGTTGCAAATAGATCAATCAGAATAGGGATGGCTGGTTGCAGTTGTGTATTTGACTGCCAGCGGTTAATCAGGATATGGCAGCAGCGATTGAGGATAAACCGAAAATAGTCGTCGATGTCTGGAGCGGCCAAGATAGCATCAAGGGCGTTAACAACATCGCGATCCGGGTAGCCAAAGCCATCCAAAAAGAGCGCTTGAAATCGATCAATCAAAGCATCGGGAGATTCTACAGCCACACAGGTCAGGAGGTGGCTGTATAAGTACTGCTCTTCGGCGGTAGTAATGCGGTTGTTATGATTCAGTTTAGTTTTCACGACGTTACCACCCCTTGCCTCATCGGTATGCGTCTGGCTAGTCGGTCTACGAGCCAGACGCCAAAAAGGTTCAGGACAAGAAAAAACGGTAGGGATATTTAAAGCAAAGACAAGCGATGAAGATGCACACGATGGACGGCAGTAAACCCTTGGCTCTATTAAAGTCAACTTAGGGTGAAGGCGCGTCAGTTTTTACACCAGGTTGCATCGCTTACTCTTTTACAGTAATGCGTGAATTCTCTAGTTTTGAGGTATAAACTAGGCCAACTAGCAAAGATCTAGTGAATCTCTGCAAGGCACTGTGAGGAGACTGTAAACCTGGGGGTTTAGCCCTCTACCCAGACCTGGGCAAGCCAGGTTAATCAGGGGTTTAGCCTGTTGCACCAGGGCTAAAACCTGGATGGGCTACTGGTAGTGGACATAAAGTTCCTTTACAATTAGGACGCTTTCTCCGGGTGTGCCGCGAAGGGAGCCTCTGTCTGTATCTTGGCCTGATGGCCTGCATAAAAGTTATGGGTCTTGCGTCGCTCACGTGTCTCTCTGAGGTCATACAAGCTAGTCTGGATTTTATTCCGCCTGACATTCGGAATAGTCAGGTATCAAGCATCACTACGGATACCCGGGAACTCCGTGAAAATGCCTTGTTCATTGCTCTTCAGGGAGACCGGTTTGATGGCCATGAGTTTGTGGCTAAGGCCATTGCCCAGGGTGCCCTGGCGGCCATCGTAGCGGGTAATCAGAGGCCACCGAATGTGCCCTGTTTACCGGTTGCTGATCCGCTAGTGGCCTATCAACAGTTGGGCCGCTGGTGGCGTATCCAGCAGCGGGCGGCCATTGTGGCAATTACGGGCTCGGTTGGCAAGACGACGACCAAGGAACTCATTGCGGCGGCCGTGGGTACCCACGGCCAGGTTCTCAAAACCCAGGCTAACTACAACAACGAAATTGGCGTTCCCAAAACACTGCTCCAGCTCCAGCCAGCCCACGACTATGGAGTGATTGAGATGGGCATGCGGGGGCCGGGGGAAATTGCCCTACTGGCTAAGCTAGCGGTGCCTGACATTGCGGTGATTACCAATGTGGGAACGGCTCACATTGGCCGACTGGGGTCTGAGCAGGCCATTGCTAACGCTAAGTGCGAACTTCTGGCTGAACTGCCTGCCCACAGCATTGCCGTGCTCAATCACGACAATGCTAGGCTAATGGCTACAGCATCCCAGGTTTGGTCGGGCCGCACGCTCACCTTTGGCCTTGATGGGGGTGATGTGCAGGGCAGCTTGCTGGGTGCTCAGACCCTAGAGGTAGAAGGGATTAGGCTACCGCTACCGCTGCCGGGTCGCCACAATGCCCTGAATTTTTTGGCGGCGATTGCTGTCATGCAAGCCCTGGAATTAGACTGGCGTGTCCTCAGGGAGGGATTGTCTATCGACCTGCCGGGTGGCCGGGCCCGTCGCCTTGACTTGCCCAATGACATTGTGTTGCTAGACGAAACCTACAATGCTGGCTTTGAGTCGATGACCGCTGCCCTGCACCTGCTGGCTGAAACCCCTGGCCAACGTCATATTGCTGTGCTGGGCACGATGAAAGAATTGGGTGAGCAGTCCGTGGATTTGCATCGCCGGGTGGGTCAAGTCGTTAGCCAGCTTCAGTTAGACAGGCTGCTTATTTTGGCGGATCCGGATGAAACCATTGTCCTGGCGGAGGGAGCTACGGGAGTGGCTACGGACACCTTTGCCGACCATGACACGCTAGCCAGATTTTTAGCGTCTATCCTGCAACCGGGGGATCGAGTATTGCTCAAAGCTTCTCGCTCCGTGGCTATGGAAAAGGTAGTGGATCAGGTCGTGAGTACCTTTACGTTCAACGAACGTAGATCATTCTAGAAGTCTTGAGAATGGCATCAAGTTTTACGATTTCCTAATGTCATCCCCCTGACGGCTTAATTCATAGGACAATCAACCGCTAGGCAAGCGCGGCTGGATAGGCCAGCTGGTTTGGCTGCATTCAGCCTAGTTGGACATTACAGGGGATTACTATGAAGCGTCGGCAACTGATTAAGACTACGGGTTACGGTGCAGTTGCAGCTACCACAGCCAGTATGGCGGCCTGTGCCCAAGGGACAACGACTGACGACGCATCTAATGCCCGTGCGGCAGAGGGTGAGGCTTTGCCGAAAATTGATTGGCAAATGGCCACCAGTTGGCCCGCCGCCCTGGATACGATTTTGGGCGGAGCGCAGACCTTTGCTGAGCGCGTGAGTGCCATGAGTGGCGGCCGCTTTACGATTAGCCCC
>CAYUBC010000385.1:0-4383 GCA_964442885.1 uncultured bacterium
AGCCGGGGGCGAACTCTCCAGTCCCTGACGACGAGCCCGGAGAGTTCGCCCCCGGCTCTGCTAGCTACGGAAATTGAGGCCTCTGGGCGCAACCAGGACGTAGCCGCCCTCGTCAGTCGCTTGGAACAGCCCCGCTACCCACTCATCACGCTGCATGGGCCGTCCGGGGTGGGAAAAAGCTCCATTCTGTACGGTGGCCTGGTACCAGCCTTGAGTAAGTCTTTCCCAGAAGGACGCACTACTTTACCCGTGCTGGTGACCAGCTATCGCGACTGGCCTGACGCTATCAATCAAGCCTTAGAAGCCGCCCTGCAGCGACGAATTGACCCTGACGAAGACACCGCTCCCCCGGCTGCGGCCATCGATGCCTTTGCCCTGCTGACTCGCCTGCAAGCACTAACAGAGCAGAGCTATGTGCAAATTGTGCTGATTTTTGACCAGTTTGAAGAATTCCTCGCCGATGCTCCCGACTTATCCCAGCGTCGAGAGTTTTACGCCTTCCTGGTCGAGTGCATTGCCATATCCTATCTCAAGGTGGTACTGGCGCTACGAGAAGACTATTTGCACTACCTGCTCGAAATAGAGCGAGGATTTGATCTCGATAGTCTCAGCAATGACATCCTCAGCCGAGATTATCGCTACTACCTCGGTAACTTTCAGGCCAGTGATGCCAAGGCTTTGATTCGGCACCTCACCCAGGGAGCCCATTTTTATTTAGAGGAAGCTTTAATTAATCAGTTAGTGGCCGATCTCTCTGTCGCCAATCAGATACTCCCCATCGAGCTTCAGGTGGTCGGAGCCCAGTTGCAGCGGGATGAAATTGACACCCTGGCGGCCTACCGCCAACTTGGCCCGCACCCAAAAGAGACCTTAGTAGAACGCTTTCTGGACGTTGTGGTTAACGACTGTGGCCACGACAATGCCCTACTAGCCCGGGGCATCCTCTATTTGTTAACCGATGTAGATCGAGAAAAACGCCTGTATCGTCCCCAAAAGAGCCGCGAGGATCTGGAGGAAGAGCTGAACCTGCGAGGAGCGCTTTATACGATCAATCAGCTCGATTTGGTGCTCGAGGTTTTAGTAGGCTCAGGGTTAGTGTTCTTGATTCCAGGTATTCCTCTAGGCCGTTACCAGCTTGTGCACGACTATCTAGTTAACCACGCCCGAGACGACCAAATTCTGACCCGGCTAGGGTGGCGCAGCTAGAACAATTGATTGCTCGACCTATAGCTTTGTGGTCAGGCGTTTATGCCCCCGCCGACTGCCAAAAAGGTGAGCATAAACGTAGGTCAGTTCTCCACCCAAAAAGAAAATCTGGCTAGTGAGATAAATCCACAGCATCAGCACCATAAAGCCGCTCACCACTCCGTAAGAGTGAAATCGGCTACCAAGGCTGATGACGCTATTACTAATTAGCTGCTGCAAAATCACCCACAAAATGGCGGTAAAAAGCGCCCCTAACCAGATGTCGCCCCAGGCTACCCGGGTACGGGGCAAAACTTTGTACAACACCATAACCACCAAAATCAGAATCACTAAGGATACCCCCAATTGCAACAGGGGCAGAAGCTGGACTTGGGCCAGGGTCTCAATCTCCACCAGGGTGTTAAATCGTTCTAGCAATCGCAGTAACGTGTCAATGGCAATATTGGATAACAACGACACAAACACCAGCCCCGCCGAGCCAATGACGAGCAGAAAAGCCAGAAACCGACGCCAGATAAAATTCAGGGCGATCGCCCCTACCCCGGTGGCAAAGCGATGATTCGGTTCCACCCGCCAAATCTTGTCAAAGGAGCGGCTGAGGGCTCCAAAGAAACCACTGGCTGTAAACAGCAAAACACCAAAGCCAATAATGCTAGCGCTGGTACTGCCAGTATGGAACTGAATTAAGGTAGTTTGTACGATCGGAAAGGCATCCGGAGGCAGCGCCTCGCGGGCAAAATTGAGCACCGTGTTAAACGCCTCGCTGCTAGGGCCAATTAAAAAGCCCACGACACTCAACACCACCAAAATCATGGGAAATAGTGAAAACACCCCGTAGTAGGCTAGTGCGGCCCCCATCTCCAGGCATTCGTCTTGCTGCCACTTCAATAGCGTACGCCCAATTAGCTTAGCCCACGGCGACTGCCCCACTCGATACTTCAAAAAATCGAGCATATAGCTGTTGTTGATCCAAGAGTGAACAATCGCCCAGGCGCGACGCCAATGTCCAAATCGTGCTAGTTGCCTTCTCATTCTACCGACCCTGTGCCCTCGCTAGGGGTGCTCTGCCGCTACCTACATTGGCATAAAACCCAGAAAATGGCGCAGGTTGCCTGCGCAGTTTAACCACTTATCATGTCCCCTCTCGATCTTGGCTAATGGTTCAAGGTTAACCGCTGCACCCCTGCCCCAGCGAGACCGGTTCTCCAGGGCTAAAGCGGTAGTCTCTAATCATAGCCAGCCACTGCTGGAGAGCGGTCTAAGTCTGGCGAATAATAGGCTTGGAGCCAATCAAGATTAAGCTCATGGAGGTGATCAACCGCCCAATCCGCTCGACGATGAATCATGTGATAAGGATAGGCATGGGCTACACCCAGTACCGGCACCCCAGCGCGTTTAGCGGCTTCAATACCAGCAAAGGAATCTTCTACTGCCAGACACTCAGCTGGATGTAAAGACGACCCTAAAACCCGCTCGTTCAACCGCTGAATAGCCAACAGATAACTATCTGGAGCCGGTTTGCTACCGTCTAGCGGTACATCATCGCCCGATACAATCACGGTGACATGGTCGGCTATCCCGGTTGAGGCCAGAACGGCCTCAATTTCACAGCGACGCGCCCCTGAAACAATAGCCAGCATCAGTTGGGCGGCTCGAATCTGATCAATCACCTCATCTAAACCAGGATAAAGGGGCAGTTGAGTCAAACTGCTCAGGGTTTGAACGTAGCGGGCAGCCTTACGCTCAAGCAATTTGTTGAGTTGGGCTTCAGTGACAACTCGCCCTTGGCGATGCCACAGTTCCGCTATGCAAGCTCGGTCAGTACGCCCTAAACAGAGCTGGTTGTAGTCCTCCAGGCCAGGGCGGAGATTTTCTTCTAGCAGCAAATCTTGAATAAGCTGCTGATGCAGCGGCTCATCGTTGATGATAATGCCATTGAAATCTAGCAGAACTGCCCGTAACGCCATAGCCAAAACCAAGCCAATGTAAAGTGTTCGACATACTCCAGAGGTACCTCTAGCTTATCTTGATTTTTGGGTACCCAAAGGAAAGCTCTCAAGGGCCAGAGCCACTGAGGTTCCCTCCTTTCAGGCCGTTTCCTGACCCGCTCCAAGGAGGCCATGACAGATGCCGTTGACCGCTGTATTGGCGCTTTAGCCAGGTCTGAACCGGGCTCTAGACGGGCATGGGCCGCTGAGAGCCCCGTAATATCACCGAAGTCTGGCCAAAGCCTATTTTAGAATCCCGTAGATCAACGATGGTGATGGCCGGTGTCACTTCCGAGAATAGGACACAGTTCTCAAAGAACTCGCTCTCGCAAGGACATTCGCAGATATGGCTACTCAAACCTCTACAATTCGCTCTCGGGGTATGGAACTACTGATGGAATATCAGCAGACTCCTACCATCCAACTTCGTAACAAGCTGGTTCGCCTCAATGCTGGTTTAGTGCGCAAAATTGCTCATCGGGTGAGTCATCAATGCTCAGAACCCTACGAAGACCTGGAGCAAATTGGCTACATTGGCCTGATTCGAGCCATTGAACGCTTCAACCCCGGCCAGGGCTGTGCCTTTAGCTCCTTTGCCGTCCCCTATATTCGCGGCGAAATGCTGCACTTCCTCCGAGATCGGGGAACCACGGTGAAAATTCCCCGCCGTTGGCAAGATCTGCAAAAAGAGTCTCAGAAACTGCAAATGGAGCTAATGCGTGAGTTGGGCCGCACCCCCACCGATGGCGAAATGGCCAGTGCTCTGGGAGTTCCCGTTAAAGAGTGGCGCGAGGTGAAGATGGCTCATAAAAATCGTCTGCCGCTCAGCTTAGATGCAACGGTTTGCCAGCAAATTGACTCCAACATTACCCTGGGTGATACCCTGCCCGATACCCACTATCAATTAATGCAGGCCCTAGAAGAGGATCGTCAGCAGATTCAGCGCGCCCTCAACCAGTTGGAAGACAAAACCAGAGCCGCCATTGAGTTTGTTTTTTTCAATGGTTTGTCTCGTAAGGAAGTGGCTGAGAAAATTGGCGTCAGCCCCATGACGGTGACTCGCCGCATCCAGCGCGGGGTAGATGAAATGATTGCCTTTTTACAACCTCAAAATCTTCAAACCGACCCCTAGGGCGTGTCATCCATTACGACCAGAAGCCTTTTGTTATCAGCGTTGCCACGCCCGCCC
>CAYUBC010000386.1:0-4376 GCA_964442885.1 uncultured bacterium
CCCTCGACTACCACTTTTTGGTGGCGCAAATCCGCAGCGAACTGGCCTACATCTACGACCACTGGCGCGAACCGGGGCGGCCTACGGTGACGCTGATGCTGACTCACACCATGTTCCAGCTCGGCCACAAACCCATCCACCAGTCGCCCCTGCTGGCCCTGATGAAGGAACTGATTGGCGGCCACTGCGACCATGTGCCCGTTAAGGTAAGGCCGCTGCACCAGTTGATGATGACCGCCAGCCTGGAGCGGATAGACAACCTTAACAGCTACCAGTTGGGTAGCGCCTCGGTAGGCTATAACCCTCTCTGGACAGCCTACCTGGGCTTTGAGCCAGGGCATGACGGCCCCCTCACCCTGCTGGAGGAATTTGATCTGGAGCGGGAAACCGACCTGGAGCACCTGCTGACTCAACTGCGCGAATCCAACAATATCTACGAGCAGATTGAACTGCTCAGCACCCTGAAAAACCTCAAGGGCATGGCCTTTGACACCGGCCTGGGCGGCCCTAATCGCAGCGTTACGGTGGAGCATCTGCTGGATGAGGTCTATGCCAAGGCCAGCCAACTGGAGCAGTGGGAGATTCTGCGGCGGGCGGCAGGGCTGCTGGAAAAGGCCGATATCACCCTCTCCGATGCGGTGACGGAATTGCTGGTGCGGCAAAAGCAAATTTCCGTCGGCAAATCCTACAGCGAAGCCTCCCTGATTACCGAACCGATGGCCCACGGTGAAATTGTTGAGAAAATTCGCACCTTCTGCGGCGACGACGTGCGCGACCACGTACTCACCCAGGAGATTTTGATTGACCTCAGCATTTTGATTAAAGCCGAGCCCTCGCTGTTTGACGGATTGCTGACCCTGCGAGTAGGCTACCTGTTGCTGCTAATCACCAGCGAACTGGCCCGTGAGCGCGACATTCCCCAGGATGAAGCCTACAGTCAACTGCTGGGCCTCAGCCCCTTTGAGCTAAAGACTCGCCTGCAAAAGGTGCTGGCTGGCTTTAGCGGCCTCAATCAGTCAATCTTTCAGCGGGAGTCGCTACACGTTAAGGCCCCCGCCGACATCAACTGGCAGGTTGTGCCCGACGATATCGAACCGGCCCCGGCGGCGACCGTGCCCAGTCCCCAAGACTGGTGGCGCATGCGGGCCATTGATGGCGAAATTGCCCGCATTCCCCAGGAGTTTTACACCCAGGTATGGGAGGTGTTGCAGCACTCTAAGGGCATTGTGATTGGCAATAAGTTTGACCGCAAAAACCGGCTGGATAGCGATCGCATCCTCTCCGAAATGACCCCCGGCGAGCAAAACTTTGAGCGTCGTGTCACCCACCTGCTGAGCAAAATTCAGGCCCCGGAATATCGCCATGTCAACCTGGAAGCCCTGCGGGAACTGGGTGAAATCTTTGCCGTTAACCCCGGCCTCTACATCGAAGACTACATCTACCTGGATGTGCTAATTGGCCACGCCGTGCGCCTGGGCTGGCTCGACCAGCAGCCCGAACGCATACAAACCTACGAATCTGACAAGGCGGCGGCCTGGCAGTCCTTCTACCAGCTACCGCCGACCCAGTGCGCCACCTACATCGCCATGGCCCTCCAGTTCCTAACGGTACTGGGGGAAACTGAGGCTGATCTGGAAGAGGTAGCGTGATGGCTGGGCTAGCATAGAAGCGATTTACCTCTCCTGTCCCCATGAGCACTGCGCAATGGTTCTCAATCCCTCGCCTGAGCCCGGCTACTGACCCCAGCCAGGTGGAAGACTCCATCCTGCTGCGGGTGCTAGTGCAGGGTCTGGTCACTCTGGGCATTGCCTCTGTGGCGGTGGCGGCGGCGGGGGTGACCCAAACCTCCCAGTGGAATTTGCTGGCCATTCCCCTCAGCGCCGTGGGGGCGCTCTACAGCTGGCGGCGGCGACGATACCGCAATGTGGCCATCAAGTTTTTTATTGCCATTGGCATGTTGGTGGCCCTGGCCGCTTTCTTTTCGCGGCTGCTGCAACAGCCGGGGGATACGCGGATTATCCTGGCGGAGCTATTGGTACAGCTTCAGGTGCTGCACAGCTTTGACCTGCCCCGCCGCAAAGACCTGGGCTACTCGATGATGATCGGGCTGATTCTGCTGGGGGTGGCGGCCACCATCAGCCAAACCCTGACCTTTGCACCCCTGCTGTTGCTGTTTCTGGTGCTGGCCATTCCAGTGCTAATGCTGGACTACCAATCTCGTCTGGGGCTGGCTCCCCTGCCCTGGGGACAGGGCAAACCCCGTCTGGCTCTGCGGCAGTTGGTGGGGCTGTTGGGCTTAACCGTGGCCCTGGGGTTGCTCATTTTTCTATTTTTGCCGCGCCTGCCGGGGTACCAAATTCAAAATTTTCCGGTCAGTTCCACCATTGACACCGAGGCCGGGTTTACGGGCCAGACCATCATCAACCCCGGCTACCTGAGCGATGACACGGCTCAGGCTGAGCAGGGGTTTGGTGGTGAGGGCGGCCAGGGCACCATTCAGGGCAAGGGCAAACTAACCGGGCCGGGGGTAGTCGATAACTCCTCCTACTACGGCTTTAACCAGCAGATGAACCAGAATCTACGCGGTGTTATGACCCCAGAGGTGGTGATGCGGGTGCGCTCCCAGGCCCCTGGTTTTTGGCGGGTGCTCGCCTTCGACTACTACACGGGCCAGGGCTGGGATATTTCCCGCAATGATGAGGTGCGTACCCTGAACCGCTCCAGCTTTGCCTACCAGACGCTGCTACCCATCGAACCCAGCCTCACCCGGCAGCGGGAGATTGTGCAGACCTATACCCTGGTCAGCAACTTCCCTAACCTGATTCCGGCCCTCTATCAGCCCAGAGAACTGTACTTTCCCACCCGCGAAATTGCTATCGACCGGGAGGGCGGCCTGCGCTCCCCCATTGGCCTGGAGAAGGGCATGACCTATACCGCTGTGTCGCGGGTGCCCTTTCGCGATCGCACCCAACTGCGGCAGGCCGCCACGAACTACAGGGGCGAGATCCGGCAGTACTACTTGCAGGTGCCAGAGGGCATTCGCCAGCCAGTGCGCCAAAAAGCCGAGGAACTGCTGGCCCTCTCCCCCACCCCTCTCACCGATCCCTACGAAAAATCCCTCTACCTGGCCCAGGCCCTCAAGCAGCGCTACACCATCCAGCCCGACTTACCCTTTTTTGCCCAAGAGCAAGACCTGGTGGAAACCTTTTTGTTCAAAACCCAGGGCGGCTACCCCGACCACTTTTCCACCGTGCTCACGATTATGCTGCGTACCCTCGGCATTCCAGCCCGGCTGGTGGCAGGCTTTGGCGAGGGGGACTTCAATCCCTTCACGGGCTTTTACATCGTCAGCAACACCGACGCCTACGCCCTGACCGAGGTGTATTTTCCAGAGTACGGCTGGTTTGGTTTCGACCCCATCCCCGGCCACGAACTGCTCCCCCCCAGCCTGCGCGAGTACGAAACCTTTAGCGCCGTGCGTCGATTTTGGAATTGGGTAGCCGGTTGGTTGCCTTCGCCAATCGTGGGCTTTCTGGATGGAGTCGGGCAAGCCCTCACTCAACTGCTGGGGCAGCTCATGCAGACCCTGGTTAGACTGCTACGCCTGGGCTGGGTGGGCATCATCACCGCCCTGGCTGGGCTCACGGCCCTGGCATTTGTTGGCTGGCTAGCCTTTCTCACCCTGCGCCGGGGTTGGCGACGCTGGCAACTGCGAACGTTGCCCCCTCCAGAGCGGCTTTATCAACAAATGCTGACCTGGTTTGCCCAGCAAGGTCAGGCCAAACGCCCTACCGAAACCCCCCTGGAGTATAGCCACCGCCTTGCCCAACAAACCCAAGCAACCCAGGCCCAGGCCGTCCAAGACATTACCCACGCCTACGTGCGCTGGCGCTACGGTGGAGAACCCCCAGAACTGGCCAATTTAGCCCAAAACCTGCAAACTATCCGCCGCCATCGCCCGCCGCAATCTCGCCTCCGCTGGCGCTTCCGCCCCCAATAACACCCCACTGAATCGTCCCAGCCGCTTGAGCCAGCGAATTGCTTTTCCAAAGCTTTCCGCTATCCTCGATCAAGAAGCCTGTCAACCTGATGTTGAGTCTTGAACTTTGAATTTTGAATTTTGAACTCAACCCTCAACCCCCCTTACCCCTACCCCCATCCCCATGACTGTCAGCCTCAAAACCCTCGTCAAAAACTCCCTCAAATCCCTGAGTTTTTCCGCCAACGGCAACACCGCTTTCTCGGCGGCACAGTTTGATGCCGATGTGATGGCCACCTACGGGCGCTTTCCCATTGCCCTGACGCGGGGTCGCGGCTGCTACGTCTGGGATGACCGGGGCCGCCGTTACCTGGACTTTGTAGCGGGGATTGCCACC
>CAYUBC010000387.1:0-4371 GCA_964442885.1 uncultured bacterium
GTTAATCACCGCTTCACTCCAGGTTTTGCTGTGGGGAATAGTGATGATGGTGTCATCAAAGGTGCGCAGGCGAATGCCCCGCAGGCCATAGCTGACAATTTCCCCGGAATGCCCGGCCAGGGTGACGCGATCTCCCACCCGGTAGGGGCCTTCAAACAACGCCACCACTCCGGCGATGATGGAGGTCGCGTAATCCTTGAAGGCAAAGCCCAGAGCCACCGCCAGGGTGCCGGTTAGCGCCAATAAATTCTGCTGCGATAGGTCAAGAAATAGATTGACCAAATGGGCAATCAGCCCAATGAGAATGATGCCTTTCCAAAAGGGAATCGACTGTTTGATGGTCAGCCGAAACCGTTTGGGCACCTCTTCTGAAAGCCAGTTGGCAGCCAACTGCACACCCGTTGACAGGGCATAGGCCACCCCCACACTGACCGCCGCATTGAGCAGGCTGAGGCTGTCAATCGGCCTCAAAATTCCGCTGCCGACTTCCATTTCCGTCAGTTGGGCCAGAACCCTAAACCCGCTTACGTCGTAGGCTGGCATCTAGACCTCCGGAGTTAAAAAGTTGTTGTTGCTTAGTTCGTCGCAGAGCCTGGGGTAGTGGATGGGGCGGATCGATAACCCCACCTCGTCTACTTGAACCAGCCCGGCCTGGCGCAGCATCTGCACCCGTACCTGAACCAGACTCTCCCCCTGGCCCAGGGTCAAGGCCAGGTGAGCGCGCGAAATTGTCCCGTGCAGCATCAGCGCATGGAGGACGTAGTGATCCTCAGGCTCCAGGTTGGGTAACGGGGGCCGGGCCGGGGACACTTGCGTCAGGGGCACGGGCACCGGCTCGTCGTCGGCCAGGGGTAACACCTCATCAGGCAAATCCTCCCTAGACAGCCGCAGCGATTGCAGCCACAGCGCCTTGGCGACGGTTGGGCTGCGGTGGGTTACATCGGCCAGGTTGCCCCAGGCCCAATCCTGGGAGAAAAGCTTTTCGGGAGCTTCTGGATCCACTGGGGATGTAGGAGCTTGTAGGGTGGCCGCAAAGGGCAGTAACCAATCCGACAGGGCTGCCCCATCCAGCTTAGGCAGCACCATTTGAGCGCTGAAATAAGCCTCCACCTGGCAAACGCGATTCAAAAAGCTCCAGGCCCAGAGGTTGCAGGGTATCAGCCAAAAATAGTGAGACTGCTGACCAACGGTATCCCGCAGCCACTCAATGCCCTGCCAACCGCCAATGCAGCGCAGAAAACACTGCTCCAAGGGCGGCAAAATCACCACCACCTGCCGCTCAGCCAGGGCAGCCCCATCCTCTGGGTCAACCTCCGGCTCTTTGGCCTGCAACTCTGCTAGGGCTTGCTTGAGCTGCTCCACAATGGTCAGCGGGTTCGCCGGACGATGCCGCCAGGTCAACGGCGACCAAATCCGCACGTCAGCCGGTAGCCCAGACTGAGCAACGTCAGCCAGCAGGGCATCGGCATCGTCCACCGGTGTCGTCAGCAGCACCAGGCTATTCGGGGCAACAGGGTTGGTTTGCCAGGCGGCGATCGCCTCTGCCAGGCGTTTCTGCACTGCCAAGGCCTGGGGCGCAGGATCTGGCCAGACTTTTAACCGCTGGCGCAGGTTGGCTGTCCACAGCGGCGGCAGTGGGCAAAACTCCTTTGCGTCCTGCTCTGCCCCTGGTTGGGCGCGGTTGAGCCAGGTTTGTAGAGGCTTTAGGACTGGATGAATCTCCCATTTCCCCATTGCGGCATCCCCGGTGGACGTGTGCTGAACGGAATATCTCAGCTCAACCTATGCAAAAGCCTACCGTTATTTCCGGTAGCCCGCTACAGCCCCTCTGAAGGCACCTCGTGCTCATTGATCCCACTCAGGAGCTGTTGGGGAATGCCAATGGCAATGCCCTCCTGTTCAAAGGCCAGGCGCAGGCGGCGGCGAAACTCGCGGGCCACCGCAAACTGTTGCAAGGGCTGAGTGCGAATCCACAGCACAAGGGTCAACCCGGCATGGGTCATATCTTCGACCCCTACCATTTCCGTGGAATCCAAAATGGCAGATTTCCAGGCCGGATCCTGGGCCATAGCCTGGGCCGTATGGCGAACCACCTCAAGCGCCTGGTTCACATCGGTGCCATAGGCCACGCTGATACTCATAATGGCCCGCGACCAGGTGCGGCTGAGGTTGTCCACCTGGGCAATCAGGCTGTTGGGTAGGGTGACCAGGCGACCATCCTCGCCGCGAATTTGGGTAATGCGCAGGTTCAGGTTTTCCACAATGCCGGTGGTTGTCCCCGTGCTGACTAAATCCCCAATGGCATACTGGTCTTCCAGTAAAATCAAAAATCCGTTGACCAGGTCTTTCACCAGGTTCTGGGCCGCAAAGGAGAGGGCCAGAGCGGCTACCGCCCCAAAGGCCAGCAGGGAAGCAGGAGCTAGTTCTAGAGCTTGCAGCACCAGTAATAGGGCCAGAATGTAAATAACCGCCGTTTTAAAGCCCTTAACGGCACGGGTAATGGTAGACACCCGCATCGCCTTGTGCTGAATGTTATCCAGATTGCCCAGCTCATTTTTCTCCCAGGCTTGGGCAAATCGGTCAATGCCAATGTTAGTCAAGCGGTTTAGAGCGGCGACCACAAACCACGTCACCAGCAGCAGCAAGGGGGTAGAAAACAACCCAGCCGCATAGCGTCGCGTTTGGGGGAACAGGTACATCCCCCCGGCCACGGCGCTAATCCAAATAAAGGCGATGCCGCACACCAGCAGCCAGCGAAAAAACCGGACTAATTGCAGCCGTTGCTGAAGCGACATTTGATACCGCATCAGGCTGGGCAGCACCGCTTGGTTTGGCTCATTCTGGGTATTGATATCCAGACTCAGCGAGCTACCGCCTGCGGTTTGCCGATGCTCTAAGCTCTGCTTACGCCAACCCAGGATTCGCCACATTCCCCAAAATGCCAGGGAAAGGAGCAAACTCCCCAGAACAATTAACCCCGTCCTCCGCAGGCGACGGCGAAGGGCCCCCGGCTGACGGCTTTCTACCGCTCGCTCAAGGGCTTGCTGTAAGATAGCTTGCCATTGCTCGGCCAGCGCTAGTTTAGAGATGCCGTGATATTGGGAATCGGTGTCTGTCACCGTGAGCAAGCTTCTGGGTTCAGACGGGTCGTTGAGCACGACAAACAGCACCGGCAGGTCGTTAACCTGGTCGATTTTGACCTGGATAAGGCGGGTCTCATCCGTATCGGGGGGCAGCTCTGAGTCTGTGGCCGTCAAAATCTCTAGAGCCTGAGACACCACCTGGTTGAGATTAATTTCAATCTGGCGAGCCCGCACTTCCACCGGCACCAAATTACCCGGATTATCGCGGTTGGGCACCAGGGGCGCGGCAATCTCAAACAGATCGGTGCCGTCTAGTCGAATTGTTGTTACTTCTAGCAGGCCAATGCGCTGAACCCCCAGCGGCGGGCCAGAGTTAGCGCCCCCCAGCGGATTAGAAAACTGCGCCTGTACCGGCGACACAGTAAACCCCCAGCCCAGACTGAGGCCAAAGGCCAGCAAAGCCAGGAAAAGGCGTTTTAACCAGCGGTTATAGTTGAAGGTGTGGCAGCCCAACAGCGTTACTCCCAATGCGTCAGGTCAAACAGGATGGCGCTTCTAGCGGTAAACGTCCGGTTACCCTCAAAACAAACTGAATATCTCATCCACAGTAGCCGACCGTCGATAGTCTAGCGTCTCGACCGGGAAGACTCTGGCAGTCTAATAGAGTACCAGCTTGAGTCGATGGTAAGCTAATGCGTCAAACGGTCTTGGAGGTTTGTCTATGAAGCGAGCGCTGATTACCGGCATTTCAGGCCAGGATGGCTCTTACCTGGCTGAGCTGTTGATTACCAGAGGCTACGAAGTGCATGGCCTAGTACGGCGCGACTCCATTGAAGACTCCTCGCGGCGACTGTCGAACATCAATCATCTCAGAGAAGACATCACCTTCCACCCCGCGGCTCTGGACAATGAATTGTCCCTCTACAAGGTGATTGCCAAGGTGCAGCCCGACGAATGCTATCACCTGGCCGCCTCCAGCTTCGTCAGCTACTCCTTTGAAGACGAACACTCCATCCTCACCACCAACTTCAACGGCACCCACTTTTTGCTCGCCTCGCTCAAAGAAGCCGCCCCAGACTGTCGCTTTTTTCTGGCGGGTTCTAGCGAAATGTTTGGCACCGTTGAGGTGGCCCCCCAGGACGAAGCTACACCCTTCAACCCTCGCTCTATCTACGGCATTTCTAAGCTGGCCAGCCACCACCTGGTACGCAACTATCGCACCCAGTATGGTCTGTTTGCCTGCACCGGCATTTTGTACAACCACGAGTCGCCCCGTCGCGACTTCAAG
>CAYUBC010000388.1:0-4367 GCA_964442885.1 uncultured bacterium
ACAAAGAAGACGAGGTGCGCTTTTTTGTGGAAGGTCAGGCCGTGTTTTACCTGCATCTGGGGGATCAGGTCTACGCCACCCTCTGCACTGCGGGCGACCTGATCGGTGTTCCGGCCAACACTCCCCACTGGTTCGACATGGGGGATCAGCCTCAGTTCGCCGCCATTCGCCTGTTCTGCAATCCGGAGGGCTGGGTAGCCCACTTTACCGGCAGCCCCATCGCCAAAACCTTTCCTGAGTACCATGCTTTTGTATAACGGGCAGCCCATTCAGGCCATTGTCCTGGATATTGAGGGCACCACCACCGACATCGCCTTCGTCAAAACCGTGCTGTTTCCCTACGCTGAGGAACGGCTAGAGGCGTTTATGACGGAACTGGCCCCCACCCGCGAAGGCCACGCCATTCTCAACCTGGTGAGGACTGAAGTTGGCAATCCCACCCTGCCCCTAGAGGAGTGCATTGCCCAACTGCTGGCCTGGGCTAGGGCCGACCAAAAGGTGACCCCCCTTAAGGCCGTACAGGGTATGATCTGGGAGGAAGGCTACCTCAGCACAGCCTACTACAGCCACATCTACGAAGATGCCGCCGCCTACCTGTGGGATTGGCATCGCCGGGGAATTCCCCTCTATATTTATTCTTCTGGTTCTATTGCGGCTCAAAAGCTGCTATTTACTCACACCCTGGTGGGCGATCTAACCCCCTGCTTTCAGGGCTATTTTGACACCACCACTGGGGCTAAGGTAGACACTGCCTCTTACACCAAAATTGCCGAAGCGCTCAGTCTTCCTGCCGCTGACCTGCTGTTTCTGTCCGATCACCCTGGGGAACTGGCGGCGGCCCAGCAAGCGGGTTGGCAGGTGTGTGCCGTACAACGCCCTGGCACCCCAGATTTTCCGCCTGAGCTGCCCGTCGTCAGCAATTTTGGCGAATTACCCGTGAGATTTAGCGAAGAGTCCTGACTCTGAGTACCCCATCTTCCTGAGAGACGGGTTAGCGGGAAAGCCCTGCTAACTCTTCAGGATTAGATGTAGTTGCTGAATAAAAAGCAACCCTTAAAACATAAAGAAAAAGTTAAGATATCCACTTTTTAGCTGGCATCACTATCAGCTTCCTCTCCCCTGAGGGGTGGATTAAGGCCTTAATAACTAACTACTTTGTGTAAAGTAAAGTGTGCTAAGTTAAACCTATAAAGGTTGCTAACCGAGCTTAAGAAACATTGCTAAGCGTGATGATTCATTGCAGCTTGGCGAGGGTTGGTAGTCGCCTTTACAGCAGTCGGGGATCGTGAAGTGTTAAGGTTTGCACAGTGATTCATTCAGTAACGCCCGTAGCATCAATGGCACAAATTCTTGATCCCCTACCCTCCGATGGTTCTGCGCAGATTCTCTGCTGCTACATCAACGCTACGAGTAAGATTCAAATTGCTCGTATTACTAACGTGCCAGACTGGTACTTTGAGCGTGTTGTTTTTCCTGGTCAGCGCCTCATGTTTGAAACCGTACCCAGGGCACTGCTAGAAATTCATACCGGCATGATGGCCAGCGCAATTTTGTCTGATACGGTTCCCTGTGAACGCTTAGCGATCGACCAGTCTGATGTGGCTGGTGATCAGGCGCTGTCTACCAATGGTGGGGCCGGGTTAAATGGTGACCAGCCAGTTGTCGCCACAGCGTCGCCAGTCTCCTAGGCGGTCAGGTTTTACTGAAATCGTGGCTGACGGCGGATCTGGTCAGTGGGATTCGGACATGGTATGCAAGGGTAAGTAACTATTAGTTTGGGTTCAAACATTGGACTTACCCTCTTTTTTGTGGCTCTGGCGCATTGCGGCCTGGTCAATGGGGCTAACGCTCACAGGCTATGGGCTACTGGCTGTTACGGGCGGAGCCTTGGCCTACACCCGACTCAGTGCAGATGCCCGTCGTCCTCCAGGGTTGAGGTTGTTGCACATTGGCGTCGGCATTAGCCTCGTAGCCCTGGTGCTGTTGCTTTTAGCAATTGGCATTGTCGGTACCCTGGGCGAGTATGGCCGTCTGGGGCACTCAGTCCATCTGCCCTTGGGGTTAACGGTGGTGGGCATGGTGTTAGCCTCAGCCTGGAGCGCCAGTCGCATTAGCCTGGAACGGCCCTGGGCACGCAAGCTCCATCTTCTGCTCAACGGGGCGCTGGGCCTGACCCTGGTTGGGGTAGGTTTATCGGGTTGGCAGGTGGTGCAAAAGTATTTACCTTAAATAGAGGTGTTTACCGGAATAGAGGTAACCTATCTGCCCTTGACATTGAGGATATAGCGCCCTGATGCCCCCATTTCCCCAATCTGGCACCGCGACCGTTCTGGAGCCAAGCCGTCAGATTTTCCATATTTCTCCCCTCATCCGCATCACGCTTTTGCTGCTTTACACAGCGCTCATGGGGCCGCTGCCGATTTTGGCTCAAGCTACTCAGGCACCCGTTTCTCCTCTACTGCTGACCTTAGGCATTGTTTTGGGTTGGGTAGGGCTGTATGGAGCCCTGAGCCAGCGGGTGGCGGTGGATGGCCAAGGCATTCAAGTGGCCTACCCTGGCTGGATTAGCTGGCTATTTCGCGGCGGTTGGCAGCTCTCTTGGGAGCAGGTTCAAGCCCTCAAACCCCGCTCTACGGGCCAGGGGGGCATCGTCTATTACTTTGTTGGTGCTGACCAAAATGCCTACCTGCTGCCGATGCGAGTAGCGGGGTTCGCTCGGTTGGTTGGCCTGGTAGAACACTACACTGATATTGATACTCAGGATGTCAAGCCTCTGGCCCAACCCTGGATGTATGGCATTTTGCTGCTGTTTACCCTATTCTTGCTGTTGATTGATGCCTGGACAATTCAGAGTTCCATCAAATTATTAGTTTCGTAGTCGGTACAGTCGATAGCCGCCTCAGATAGCGCCGCTTTAGGATGTAGCGGACACTTGAGAAAAGGGCTATTCGTGAAATAGCGACATCCCGCACAGGGGATTTGGTGCATGACCCTGGCCCGATTCATGCCGTCGCGGGTAATTGCCACCAGTTGCCACACCGTCATAGCTACTAAGCTCCAGGCCAGCACAAAACACAGCGGCACTAGAATGGGGCGAATCCACTCAGTTAGGGTAAGCAGTACCCATACCAAGATTTGCACGAACTGATCCATAGATTAGCCAATGGTTAGTGGGAAAGGCAGAAGGCGGAAGGCAGAAGGCGATTTCTAGTCGGATGGGCAAAGCTTGCGGGCCTATCGGAAGATCCCCTGATGGGCACGGGCCAGGCCCTTTGACCATCCTACGCAAGGATTTTAGACACTCAGATTGTTCTAACCAGCTCCTTATTGGATTGGCGATAGTCACAGGAGCTAACTGTTTCCTAGATGATGACCTAGAGGCCGCGCTGAAACCAGCTAACCCTCTTGCTTTAACTTACTGCTAAACACCTGTAGGCAGGAAACTGGTTAGAAAACCTTACAAGAGTTCACCTTGAGTATCATCGCCTTGAGATAGAACGTCGTTTCGCTACAAAATTCGTCACAAAATACGGTCGCCAAGGGCAGCAGGAGGAACAGACTGCTTGTCGGGCCTTGATTCCAGGCTACCTTGCTCTTTAGCCTAAACCTATCGCCTAGTTCAACCCCTAGCGACGGCGGCGGCATCGTTCTGAACAGTACTTAACCTCGTCCCAGCAGTCGGCCCACTTCTTGCGCCAGGTAAAGGGACGCTGGCAGACGAGGCAAACCTTGGTGGGCAAATCAGCCTTGGCGCGCTGTTTAGCCATAATGACACCTCCTCAGGCCAGCTATGGAGTCTCTTGCCAGGCGGGATGTGATAGCAATGAGGCCATCATGCGCACCCCCCGAAGCTGGTTCGACAGCGGGAGATGGCCGTCGGGGGCGCTCAAGTCCCAAATAAAACCGGTGGGGTAGCGAGTCCAAATGTTGTCGTCCTTCCAGGCCAGGCGGGGCCAGAGTTTATCCCAGTTTTGCCCCAGGCTCAGCCAGAGGCGTCGCTGCACCGAGTAGCCAAACTTGCCTTCGGAATAGGCCAGCCAGAGGTGATCAATAGTTTGCAAGTCTAAGATGGGGAACTGCTCAACCTCAGTAAAGTACACCCACTTACGGCGCACGGCATTGGGGCCAGCTAATTCGCAGAGCTTGACCAGAGTGAGGCGATCGGCCTCTTGAAAGTCTTGCCGGATTAAGCAGTCTTGCAGGGGAAAATAATCCACATCCAGGGCCGATGACATGGGCAACCGCCCCTGGGGCCAGTGGCTGGTCAAAAACTCGCGAATGGCATCTTGCTGGGTGGCATAGAGCACCTGCACCAGGCGGCCATCTAAACTTGTGGCCGGCTCAGACTGACGCTCCAGCAGCGTAAG
>CAYUBC010000389.1:0-4359 GCA_964442885.1 uncultured bacterium
GCTGGCCACCACCTTGCGGTTGAGCAAGCGGTTAATTAACGCTGATTTCCCCACATTGGGAAAGCCAATCACGACGGCCCGCACCGGACGAGGCTTCATCCCCCTGGCCAAGCGGCGCTGGTTGACGGAATCCCCAGCGGCCTGGGCGGCTTTGGCGATCGCCTTAACTCCCTGCCCGTGCTGCGCATTGGTAAACAGCGGCACCTCTCCGTGCTGGCGAAACCAGTCTTCCCAGGTGGCTTTGGCCGCATCGGAAATCATATCCACCCGGTTCAGCACCAGCACTCGCCCCTTATCGCCCACCCATTGGCCTACCTGGGGGTGACGGGTAGCCAGGGGAATCCGCGCATCGCGCACCTCCAGCACCACATCGACCCGGGTGAGCTGATCGACCAGGGCCTTTTCTGCCTTGGCAATGTGACCGGGATACCACTGAATTTCGGGGGAAGACATAGATTACAGGATGTGCTTAGACGAATCAAACCAATCCTATTCTGAGTCATCTCATCCGTTTACGGCTTCCTCTCTCGCGCCCCTTGCGTCACTGCTCATTCTCTCTAGCGTCTCTATGGTTTCATCACACCAGGCCAGCCAGGCGGTCTCACAGTAGATGCCGTTACGCAGGGTGAGGTACTGAGAATATCCTTCGTGGCTCCTTATTCTCCGTATTCCTGCAAAAACAGCACAAAATCCGTCAGGGCTGCTTGGGTTTGTTCGCTGGGGTCAAGTTGATACCGTATTTGCAGAACGATCCATCGATTTTGGATTCTAGCTCGGCGAGCCGCTTGTTCCCCTTCTTCAGCTCGGCGTTGTGCTGTCTCAGCTCGTTCATCTGCTGCGCGTGTCTCTGCTCTGCTAAAGCGGCTTGTTTCTCGATTTCGACGGTTCCACTCAACGCAAAAATTAACCAGCGCCACCAGGAGGGCGGCCACCGTGAGTCGATTACTCCAGATTCGGGGTTGGGCAACGAGTTCGAGGACTGAGAAGTCTTGCTCATCATAAAACCGCAGAAACGCTAGAGCGATCGTTAACATCGTTAACCCAGTGGCCGGCAGCAACGCCAAAAAGTTGAGCCAAACCTGGCGGTTGAATAACTCCATCCTAATCGATTATCTCTGGGTCGCTTTTTGGGGAAAGCCAGAAACGCGTTGCGCTGCATGTCTGTAAACCCAGGTATCCCAATCTAGGGCACGATTAACACTGGGCAGGGGGACAGGTTAATCACCCGCATGGTCACGCTTTCGGCCTGGATTTCTTCAATCAGGCCAACGCCTCGGCAGCCCATAACAATCAAATCTACGTTTAGCTCATCGGCCACATCGCAGATCACAAAGGCAGGCTGGCCCTCACGCTCAATTACGTCCGCTTCAATGCTTTGCGCGGCAAAAAGCTCCTTAGCGCTACCTAGCAGTTGCGCGACTGCTTCAGGGGAGGATTGCCCAGCCGCCTGAGGCAGCTCAGCGCTGCTGGGTTCAACCACAGACAGCAGAATCAAGCGGCTTTGATGAAGTTTGACCAGTTCTGCCACTTTAGAAGCGGCCTGTTGAGCCTCGGAACTCATGTCGATAGGAAACAAGACAGTCTTAAACATGGCAAACCAACATGGCAGATCAGCAGATCAAAGGGAACTCGGACTCCGGTAGAATAATTGCGTCGATAGGTAAATATTACGACAGACACAGAGCGTTGGTTAAGCAGTACTAGCTCCTAAGCTCTACCTTAGACAAGCTTTGGCCTGCTTTTGTCGAAGCTCCGCATAACTTAATAAACCAAGTCTTCAGCCGTTTTTGGGAGGTATATCGCTGTGGTCAAAAAATCTGTGGCAAGCTTAACGGCAGCCGACGTGGCTGGTAAGCGAGTGTTGGTGCGGGCCGACTTCAATGTCCCTCTGGATGATCAGGGCAGCATTACCGACGATACGCGCATTCGGGCGGCTCTGCCTACTATTCAAGACCTCACTGGCAAGGGAGCCAAGGTCGTGCTAACCAGCCACTTTGGTCGCCCCAAGGCTCAGGTGGTGGAAAGTATGCGTCTCACCCCTGTTGCTAAGCGGCTAAGTGAACTGCTAGGGCAGGCGGTCGTGAAGTGTGATGATTGCATTGGCGATGAGGTAACCGCTGCGATTGGCGCGTTACAAAATGGCCAGGTAGCCCTGCTGGAAAATGTTCGCTTCTATGCTGGTGAAGAAGAGAATGATCCAGAGTTTGCTAAACAGCTAGCCGCCAATGCTGACCTCTACGTTAATGATGCCTTTGGTACCGCCCACCGGGCCCATGCTTCCACCGCTGGCGTGACAGAGTACCTCAGCCCATCCGTAGCCGGTTATTTGATTGAGAAAGAGCTACAGTACCTCCAGTCCGCCATTGAAAACCCCCAACGTCCCCTGGCCGCTATCATCGGTGGCTCTAAGGTGTCTAGCAAAATCGGCGTGATTGAAACCCTACTGGACAAGGTAGATAAGCTGCTGATTGGCGGCGGCATGATCTTCACCTTCTACAAGGCCCGTGGCCTGAGCGTCGGCAAATCCCTCGTAGAAGAAGACAAACTGGAGCTGGCTCAAGCTCTGGAAGCCAAAGCCAAAGAGCGCGGTGTGGATCTGCTGCTACCCACCGATGTAGTGGTGGCGGATAACTTTGCGGCTGATGCCAACGCCCAGACCGTTAGTGTAGAAGCTATCCCCGATGGCTGGATGGGTCTGGATATTGGCCCTGACTCGGTGAAAGTTTTCCAGGATGCCCTGAAGCAGTGCAAGTCGGTAATCTGGAACGGCCCGATGGGGGTGTTTGAGTTTGACCAGTTTGCCCAGGGAACCGAGGCAATCGCCCACACCCTGGCCGAACTTACTGGTCAAGGCGTTACCACTATCATTGGCGGTGGCGACTCTGTGGCGGCAGTGGAAAAAGTTGGCGTAGCCGACAAGATGAGCCACATCTCCACTGGCGGCGGGGCCAGCCTGGAACTGCTGGAAGGCAAGGAACTACCGGGTATTGCGGCCTTAGATGACGCTTAAGTGACCCCGTGAAGGGGGGGAGTAGGGTGATGGGGTAATTAATTCTTTGCACCACACCCTGTCACTCCCTGATCGGCTCACAGTTCTGCGTTTACTTCCTCTAGGCTTAACCTAACCAGGAGGTAAAAGTGTTACATTAGACATGGTCAGTTTTCGGTAGATTACGCTTGTTTCATTTCATTTCGATTTCCGACACAGGTTCATCTCCGTTTACTCGCTGCACTTGTCGATTAAGGAGAGAATTCTATGTCCCTTTACGTTGGTAATTTGTCCTACGATGTTACTCGCGAAGATTTAGAGCGGGTTTTCAACGAATACGGCGCTGTCAGCCGGGTTAGCCTACCCATTGATCGCGAAACCGGTCGCCCTCGTGGTTTTGCTTTTGTGGATATGTCTGCCGAAACCCAGGAAGACACTGTCATCGAGGCTCTCGATGGGGCTGAGTGGATGGGTCGCGAGATGCGGGTCAACAAAGCTCGTCCCCGCGATGATAATGATCGCACCAGCCGAGGCTCTGGCAATGGCGGTGGCCAATATCGTCGCACCAGCTTCTAAGCTGTGCCAGCCTTTACCAGGCTAACGTATACAACGTTAACGCAATAGAGCGTTGATCTTAATGCATTGAGAGAGCCAGAAATCTGGCTCTTTTTTTGTCTTAGGAGCGCGAACTAAATAACGTGGCATAGCTGTCCTGGCTGTCCACCGTCAGGCAGGATGCCTGACCTACAAGAATGCCATGTTAAAAGATCTGCCTTCCTTAGCGCCAATCCAGGGATCTCGCGTTGGCTTTGAACCTGGCGGAGGGCATCCCCTCAGTACCCCACTGCATTCTGACTACCCTGACAACATCTGGATGATGCCCCTACCAGGCGATGGGCACTGCATTGCTACCTAGCCTCGCTTCGCTCCCTGCAAGCACCGCAGAGCCTCCAGCATCCCCCTGGCTTTATTCAGGGTTTCCTGGTACTCGCTCTCAGGTACCGAGTCGGCCACTAGCCCGGCTCCGGCCTGGACGCTAACCCGGTGGCGACCATCCGGTTGAGCCTGCACCACCATGGTGCGAATGGTGATGGCGGTGTTAAGCTGCCCCTCAAAGTCGTAGTAGCCGTAGACGCCAGAGTAGGGGCCACGGCGGCAGGGCTCTAGGGCATGGATAATTTGCATGGCGCGAATTTTGGGTGCGCCGCTAACCGTCCCAGCCGGAAAGCAGGCTTTGAGCAAATCCCAGGCGGTTTTGTCGGGTTGGAGCTGGCCGATCACATTGCTGACAATGTGCATGACGTGGGAGTAGCGTTCTACCACCATCAGTTCGTCTACCTCCACGGTGCCACTAACGCAGACCCGGCCCA